>JAZUMM010000075.1:0-19514 GCA_045603625.1 Acutalibacteraceae bacterium
TTTTGCAAAAAGACTATAATATATATGTTTTGTAACAATATATTTAATTTATGGGAAAGATATGATTAACTAAAATGGTTCAGGATTTAACAGTTGGTAAAAGCGGTAAGGTTTTGCTTCGTTTTACTTTGCCTCTATTTATAAGTGTTGTTTTTCAGCAATTTTATAACATTGCAGACAGTTATATTGCAGGTAATTTATTAGGTGAAGATGCGCTTGCAGCTATTGGTGCATCTTATCCGGTTGTTAATTTGTTTAATGCAATTGCCTTTGGTTGTAATATAGGGTGCAGCGTTGTAATATCACAATATTTTGGTGCAAAAAAATATGGAAAAGTCAAAACAGCATCCCGTACATCTTTAATAGCAAGCTTTGTTTTAGGTGGGGTATTAACAGGTGTAGGTCTCGCTTTAACACCGCTTATTATGTATGCCATTAAAACACCTCAAAATATTTTGACAGATGCATCAGCCTACCTTTCAATTTACATAGGCGGGTTTGTTTTTCTTTTTATTTATAATATTGCAAACGGTATTTTTACCTCTTTAGGTGATTCAAAAACCTCATTGTATTTTTTAATGTTTTCTTCCGTTTTTAATGTTATTCTTGATTATGTTGCAGTAAAATATACTGATTTAGGTGTCAGTGGCGTTGCCTGGGCAACGTTTATTGCTCAAGGTATAGCAGGTGTAGCCTCTGTGGTTGCGCTCCTGAAACGACTTTCAGGGTTGAAATCCGATGACAGAGCAAAGATTTTTTCTTTTAAAATACTTAAAAGGATTTGTCGCATTTCCATACCAAGTGTATTGCAGCAAAGCTTTGTTTCTGTGGGTAACGTATTTATTCAGGCTTTGATAAATGATTTTGGTTCTTCGGTTATTGCCGGTTTTTCTGCCGCTATGAAGCTTAATACGTTTACAATAAATGCAATGTATACCTTTGGTAACGGCGTTTCAAGCTTTACTGCTCAGAATTACGGTGCAAAAAAAGTGAAACGAATAAGCGAGGGAATGCGCTACGGTTCTTTGATGGCAATTGCTACAGGTTGCGTATTTGCCTTTGTGTATCTTGTGTTTAATAAATCACTTTTAGATTTTTTTATGGATGAAAACAGTAGTGATTTAGCAATTAATACAGGGTGTGAATTTTTAAAAATCGTATCACCATTTTATTGCTTTATTGGTGTAAAGCTTGTCGGGGACGGAATATTAAGAGGCTTGGGTCGAATGAATCTGTTTATGGTTGCAACCTTTACAGATTTAATTTTACGAGTAATACTTGCTTATATCTTGTCACCGTTTATGAAGGAAACAGGTATATGGGTTTCGTGGCCTATCGGATGGACAGTCGCAACAATTCTGTCAATTGTTTTTTATTTTGCAGTAAAAAAGAAAGAGATGTAAAAACCCAAGTTTTTACATCTCTTTTTATGTTTAGTTAATTTTGTTTTCGTACAATTCTGTACTCGTCATCTGCCCTGAAGTACGGGCAAGCATCGTTGGAAGAGGTAAGAAATTTTAGATACTCATCTTCATCTAATTCAATATCACAAAAATATTCTTCCAAATCTTCGTCGTAGCGATAATTTTCGCACATGTCACACATTGCCATATTTTAGCCTCACTTATGGTATTTACCGTTATTAATAATCTGAAATGCTCTGTAAATCTGTTCAAGTAACATAACTCTCATTAATTGATGAGGGAATGTCATAGGTGAAAAGGATAGCTTGTTATCTGCTAAGGCTTTTATTTCAGGCGCCAGACCGTAAGAACTGCCAATTATGAACGTTATATTGCTTTTGCCGTTTATTGTGGCGTTTTTTATGGTGTCGGCAAAAGCCTCGCTGGATTTTTCTTTGCCTTCAATACATAATGCAAAAGTATAACTTCCGTTAGGTATTTTCTTTTTTATTTCATCTGCCTCTTTTGACAGAGCATTATTAATTTCTGTCTGGGACGGATTGTCAGAAAGCTTTACCGGAGTAAGCTCAATAATATCAAGCTTTCCGTATGCATTTATGCGTTTAGCGTATTCTTCAATTGCATCACGTAAATATTTTTCTTTTAATTTTCCTAAACAAATAATTGTAATATTCATTATTGTAAACCTAAGAACGGAGCAGGGTCTATTTTGTTACCGTTAATCCTTACTTCAAAGTGAAGGTGAGCACCAAAAGAATATCCGGTGTTGCCGACTCTGCCAACCGCCTGACCTTTGAAAACTGTATCACCGGCATTAACCATTAATGAATTTTCAAGCATATGAGCGTATAAGGTTTCAACGCCATTGCCGTGGTCTATTATTACATAGTATCCGTAACCGCCGGTGCTCCAGCCTGCTTCTGTAACTGTACCTGCGGCACCTGCAACAACAAGCTTACCTGAAGCGCTTGCACCTGAAATATCAATGCCCTTGTGGTAACCCAGACTTCTGTTACCGTATGGCGATGTAACTGTGTAAAGATCAACTGCAGGCCAACAGAACATACCTGTTGTTTGTATAACCGTATATGAGCCCATAGAAAGACTGTTTGCTCTTATGCCTCTTTCAACAATTTGAGGAGTAGATGCAGTAACAGGGAAGCTCATAAGCTTTTCTGAATAAACCTTTTGGTTATCGATATACGTTACAAGGTTTATGTTGTATTCCTTGCCATTTTCTCCGGCACGGCGTATACGGCTGTCACCTAAAAACAATTTATTTGTTTGCACTTCAACAACTTCAAAAGGTGTTTCAGCGTAAGTTTTTTCGCATTGAGCATAAATTATCTGCAACTTATCAGCAAGTAAATTCTGCAATTCTTCATTACTTAAAATAGTTTCACTTGATGCAGGGTAAAGAGCCTGTACAAGCTTAATGCTTTTTGAAAATGATGCAGTAGAGTTAGAATAAACTTTGCTTGCAAGAGAATATATATTGTTTATTGTGTTTCTTGCTTTTTGAGCATCTGTAATAACGCCCAAAAGCTCATCGCCCACGTATACTTCATAAACAGTTACATAATCATCGCTTAATTCTTTTATAATGCTGTCAGTTATATCTGAGGCAGTTTTAATTTCGTAGGCTTCTACCTTTTTTTTCGTTTTTGATATTTTTTCATAATCTTCAGAGCCAAGGATTTTTAAAGCGTTAGAAACTGCATTGTCTGCTTCCGTCTGACTGTTTGTATAACCGATAATTTTTCCGTCAATCTGAATGCATATAGCGTTTATATTGTTATTGTTTTCGGTAATAACAATATAGGAGCCTGTTATAATGCCTGCAATAAGTACAAAAACAACACACCTTCTGAAAATTACTTTTTTTGAAGATGCTGAGCTTTTATTAAATTTGAAAATGTTTTTAACAAATCTGAAAATTTGTTTTATTAAATGTACTACGATTCTGAATGGGAGCTTACCTAAATCAGAAATTCGGTAAAATAATTTTTCAAACATTAACAATGATTCTCCTAAACAATATTCAGTTAATTATATCATAATAATGATTTATGTACAAGTGGTAATTAATTCTGTTAAAGAATTTTTAAAAAGTATCAAAACTGTAACAACTATTGTTTATTTAGTTTTATTGTGGTATTATAGCATATATATGAGTATAAGTATGTCCGATAAGGTGGTGAGCGCGTGAAACAAAATGAATATTACAGAACTTTTGCAGAGGTTTCTATTGATGCAATTCAAAATAATCTCGCTCAGCTCAAATCAAAATTAAAAAAAGATGTTTTAACGCTTGCCATAGTAAAGGCCGATGCTTACGGTCACGGTGCAGTAGGTGTGAGCAGGGCTATTCAGAATGAGGTTGATTACTTCGGTATTGCTGAGCTTATGGAAGCAGTTGAATTACGCGAAGCAGGGGTAGAAAAGCCTATTCTTGTTTTATCTTATACATCACCGTACCTTTACGAAACACTTATAAAAAACGAGCTTACTCAGACAATTTTCAACTATGATGATGCTGTTGAGCTTTCTAAGGCAGCAGTTCACCTTAATAAAATTGCAAGGGTCCATATTGCTGTTGATACAGGTATGTCGCGTATAGGCTTTTTCTGCAATCAGGAAAGCGTTGAAATTGTTAAAAGAATAAATGACTTACCGAATATTTATATAGAAGGTATTTTCAGCCATTACGCTTGTGCCGATTGTGAAGAGCGCGACACAACCAATAAACAAACACAAATTTTCAAAGATTTCATAACTGCTCTTGAAAACAGAGGTGTGATTATACCAATAAAGCATTTGTGTAACAGTGCCGGTATACTTACTTGCGATGAACAGTTCAATATGGTTCGTATGGGCATAGTTTTGTATGGTCTTTATCCTGCAGATTGTGTTAACGACGGCAGTATAGTCTTGAGTCCTGCAATGCGTGTTGTAAGTCACGTTGTTCACGTTAAGGATGTTCCTGCCGGTAGTGGCGTAAGCTACGGTCATACGTATTTTACTAAAGAAAAAACGCGTATAGCAACTGTTTGTATCGGTTATGCAGATGGTTATTCACGTAGTCTTTCAAACGTGGGCAGGGTAATTATAAACGGTGAATTTGCCAACGTAATAGGCAGAGTTTGTATGGACCAGCTTATGGTAGATGTAACAAATTTAAAAAATGTTAAAGTGGGCGATGAAGTTACGCTTCTTGGTAAAGATGGTGAAAATGCAATTCCTGCCGAGGAAATTGCAGAACTTACCAATACAATAAATTACGAGGTAATTTGCCAGTTTCAGAAACGCGTTACCATTCTTCAATATAAAAATGGTGAAAGGGTAAATGTATGAAAAATCAGGATATAAACATCCGTGATCCGTTCGTTCTTGTTCATAATGATAAATATTATATGTACGGCACAAGAGCAAAGGATTTTGGATGTAAAACAGGCGGGTTTGATGTGTATGTGGGTACAGATCTTGAAAATTGGTCAGATCCCATAGAGGTGTTCAATTCAGAAAAATGCGGAATGAACACTCACGTTAACTGGGCGCCTGAGGTACATAAAATCGGAGACAGCTTTTATATGCTTGCTACCTTTACTAAAAAGGATGGCTTACGTGGTACTTTTATTCTTAAAAGTGATAGTCCTGATGGCGAGTTTGTTCCTGTTTCTGAAAATTCGGTAACACCTGATGGATGGGAATGTCTTGATGGTACAGTTTATGAAGAAGACGGAAATATTTATTGCGTTTTTTGTCATGAGCATACACAGATTTTAAACGGCACAATTTGTTACGTGCAGTTATCTCACGATTTAACAAAAGCTGTTTCAGAGCCTGTAGAATTGTTTGATGCAGGGTCATTTCTTAAACGCGAGGCTAATGAATCTTGCCACAATGTAACAGATGGTCCGTTTTTTTACCGTTTAAAAAATGGTAAGCTTCTTATGATTTGGTCAACTGTTGCAGGTAAGTATCTTCAATGCATCGCAGTATCTGATAACGGTTCAATAACAGGTGAATGGAGCCATAACGAACCGTTGTTTACAGATAATGGCGGTCATGGTATGGTGTTTGAAGATTTACAGGGGCAGCTTAAGCTTACGCTTCATTGTCCTAACGAAACTCTTTATGAAAGACCGGTTTTCTTTAATTTGAAAGAAACTGAAGATACACTTGAAATACAAAAATAAACTTACGGAGGATGTACCGTGAACAGAGTTCTGAATTTCTTTAAAAGTTATATAGATAACTTTACTTTAAATATAAAAGAACATGTGGAGAATATTCCGCAGGTTATTAAATTGTCTATTGCTGATTTGAAAAAAACGTATACAGGTGCTGCATTGGGCTGGGCGTGGGCTGTTATAAAGCCAATAGTCAACATTTTTGTTTATTGGTTTGCAATTGCAATCGGCTTGCGTCAGGGCGGTGATGTTAATGGCTTTCCGTACATACTTTGGTTAATTTGCGGTATTATACCGTGGTTCTTTATGGGTGAAGCAATTACAGGCGGTACAGAATGTATCAGAAGGTATAGCTATCTTGTTACAAAAATGAAATACCCTGTAACAACAATACCAACGTTTACAAACCTTTCAAAATTATTTGTTCACGTGATTATAACATTAGTATGTGTTCTGATTTTCTGGGTGTTTGGTTATCCGCCAACAATTTATTTGTTGCAGCTTCCTTTGTACACGCTTATGATGTTCCTTTTCTTTAATGCATGGTCCTTGTTTGCAGGGCTTGTTTCTGCTATGAGTAAAGACTTTGCTAACCTTGTAAAATCATTTAATATTGCAGTTTTCTGGCTTTCAGGTATTCTTTGGAATATTGAAAACGTTAAGGGTAATGAGCTTGTATACAGTATTATGATGCTCAATCCTGTAACATACCTTTGCTACGGTTACAGAAACTGCTTTATAAACGGAACATGGTTCTTTGAGCAACCAAAAAGATTGTTATACTTTATATGCTGGTATCTGTTATTAGTGTTTATGTCACTTTGGGCACACAAAAAGCTTCGTAAAGAGATACCTGACGTATTAATGTAATAAGGGGTGTTTGATATGAGCGATGTTGTTATAAAATTTGAAAATGTCACGAAAATCTATAAGCTTTATTCAAGCACACGTAAACGTCTTTTAGGTGTTTTTATAAAGAAAATAGGTTATAAAAAGAAAAATGCAGTAGATAAAATGAGCTTTGAAATTGAGCGCGGTGATTCTGTTGCACTTTTTGGTAAAAATGGTGCAGGTAAATCTACTGTGCTTAAAATGATAACAGGTGTTGCATTCCCAACAGAGGGTGAGATTTTTGTAAACGGCAGAGTAAGTGCTTTGCTTGAGCTTACAAGCGGTTTTGACCAGGAGCTTACGGGTAGAGAAAATATTTACCTTAAGGGTCACATTTTAGGCCTTAAGGATGCTGAAATCAAAAGTCTTGAAGATGAAATTGTAGAGTTTTCGGAGCTTAATGATTATATTGACCAGCCTGTAAGAACATATTCGAGCGGTATGAAAGCGCGCCTCGGCTTTGCTATTAACGTAAATATTAAGCCTGAGATTCTTATCGTTGACGAAGCATTAAGTGTTGGTGATGCGGCGTTCAGAACAAAATGTCAGAAGAAAATAAACGAGCTTATACATGGCGAAAACGTAACACTTCTTTTTGTTACACACCAGACTGCAGTTGCAGAGGAATTCTGTAAACGCGGTATTGTAATGAAAGACGGTAAAATAATGTTTGATGGTCCTGTACACGAGGCATCAGAGTTCTACAAAAAAATGTATGCTATAAAGAAATAATAAAAAGCCTTGCTATTAGTAATAGCAAGGCTTTTTTGTTTTCAATAAATTAATTATTTCATTTCAATAATTGCATAAATAGGGTAATGGTCAGAAACAAAACGACCGTCTATGCCTTCTGTCATAACAACGTATTCCGAAGCAACAAAGTCCTTGTTTATCATAACGTAGTCAATAACCTCATCTTTGTGCTCTTCGGGCTTTGTATCGTGGTATGTACAGTAGTGCATTGTTTTGGGAGCGAGCTTCTTTGTATCGTCAAAGTAATTTGAGTTAACAAATTGGTTATAATTCTCTGTACCCTCAATAACGTTCATATCTGCAGTAAAAACAACAGGAACATCAATAAACTTTTTAGCGTGAGCAATAATCATATCAACACTGTTTCTTCTTGCCTCTTCGCCTCTGTGGTCAAAGTGAGTGTTAATGTGCACGTATTCCTTGCCGTTTACTTTATCTTTAAGTTGAACCCAGGAACAAATTCTTCTGCAAGCGGCGTCCCAACCGAAGGAAACCTCATAAGGTGTTTCTGAAAGCCAGAAGGAATTACTGCTGACAGCTTCGTATTTATCCTTAAGATAGAAAACAGGTGAGTATTCACCTTTGTTGTCGCCATCATCACGACCAACGCCAACGTAATCATATAAATGACCGATGTTTTGCTTTAAAGCATTCATCCATTCAGGTGTTGCTTCTTGTATGCCCACAGAATCGGCACCGCTTTCTATTATTGTTTTGCAAACAATACCGATACGGTCCTCCCAGGTTTCATTACCAACGTCGCCACAACGTATGTTAAAAGACATTATTTTCATTTAAATCACCTTTATTTTAATTTAATATCAGCATAAACAGGGAAGTGGTCGGAAACGTATCTTCCGTCTATACCTTCTGTAACTACCTTGTATGATAATGCATCAAAAGAATCGTTGATCATAACATAGTCGATTATGTCATCCTTGTGCATTTTTGGTTTTGTATCGTGGTATGTACAATAATTCATTGTATCAGGTGCCAGGTATTTTGTATCGTAAAAATAGCCTGATTGTGTGAACTGAAGGTAGTTATCAGACCCTTCTTTAACGTTCATATCTGCAGTGAATACGACAGGTATATCACCAAATGCCTTTGCTTTATCAAGAATTAAATTAACACTGTTTTTTCTTGCGGAAATACCGATATGGTCAAAGTGAGAGTTCATGTGAACATATTCTTCACCCGTTTCCTTGTTTTTGAGCCTTGCCCATGTACAAATTCTGTTGCAGGCAGCATCCCAGCCTATTGATGGCTTTTCGGGTGTTTCTGAAAGCCAGAAGGTACCGCTTTCTACAATATCATATTTATCCTTAAGGTAGAATATTGCAGAAAATTCGCCCTCATTATCACCGTCATCTCTGCCAACACCAACGTGTGCATATTTTTCGGCAACTGTTGTATCAAGAGTTTCCATCCATTCAGGTGTTGCTTCCTGTACGCCTATAGAGTCTGCTTCGCTATCCATCATTGTTTGTGAAACTATACCGATTCTGTCTTCCCAGGAATCTGTTCCCACATTAAGACAACGTATATTGAACGACATAACACGTAAAGCGTTTTCAGCTTTAACCTCAAAGCCTTGAATAACTGTTGTGTCGGGTTTTGATTCAATAAATCCTATAAATGATGATAAAAAGGTAAAGCAAGCCATTAATATGCTGGCAATTGCCTGAATTAATGCGTCTGACATAAATAATTACACCTTTCTTATTTTATAATTAAATCTGCATAAACAGGGAAGTGGTCCGAAACGTAATATTTACTTGGGCTTTCTGTAATAACACCGTAGTTTATTGCTTCAAAGCCATCGTTTGCAAAACAATAATCTATTATCCAGCCCTCGTGGTCTTCGGGGTACCTGTCGTGATAGGTGATATAAATATCTGCGTTTTCAGCAGTGTATTTTGTATCTTTGAAAATTGAGTTTTCTGCAATTTCTTTGTAATTGTCGGAGCCTTCCTTTACATTCATATCTGCTGTGAATACTGCAGGGATATCTGTGTATTCCTGAGACTTTTCAACTATCATTTTTATAGCTTGTGAACGGGCTTCCTGACCAACGTGGTCAAAGTGTGAGTTCATGTGAATATATCGTTCGCCTGTTTCTTTATTTTCAAGTATTGCCCAGGTACATATTCTTTTAAAAGCGGCATCCCAATCCTTTGACGGTGTTTCAGGTGTTTTTGAAAGCCAGAAGGTGTCGCTGTCAATAACGGTGTACTTTTCTTTCAGGTAAAATATTGCGGAGTATTCGCCCTTATTACCACCATCTCTGCCTTCGCCGACAAATGCATAGTCATTATCTAATTCTTTTTTTAGTGTTTCTATCCATTGAGGTGTTGCTTCCTGTACGCCTAATGAGTCAGGCATACCGTTGTTGATTGTTGTAACAACATCAGAAATTCTGGACTTCCAGCCTCTTGCGCCAACATTTGTGCAACGAACATTAAAACTCATTATTCTTATTGAGTTTTCAGGCTTATCTCTGAAGCCGAAAATCTTATTTTCAGGCAATTCTCCTTGTTTATAGCCGGGGATAACTACAATTGCAGTTACTATCGCTGCAACAACAAGAGTAATTGATATAATTGAGATTGTTAATTTCTTCTTTCTTTTCATAAAAACACCTCCTTAGTATAATACAATATTATAAATTGTTATGTCAATAAAAATAAGACATCTGCAACGCAGATGGCTTATTTTTTTAAAATCAGTTGTGATTCTTACCGAATTTTCTTTGGAATGCTTTAATGATTTCAACAAGTGGAATAATAAGGAAGGCAAGACCAAGGGAAACGAGGTAATCAACAAGACCGAGGTGTTCAAAACCGAAGAGCTCTGAAAGGAATGGAACTTCAACAACTGCAGTTGTAAGAATGAAGGAACCAACCATAGCACCGTAAAGAGCGATGTTGTGGTGACCTTTAAATACCATACCGATAGATGAACCTCTTTGTGAACGCATATTGAAGGAGTGGAAAATTTCACACATAGCCATTGTGAAGAATGCCATTGTCATACCTTTTGCACTGTCTTCAATCGGAATGTTTCTGAAATGCCAAACACCTGTTTGGAGGAATTCACCAATGTAGAAAGCAGTAACAGTAAGAACAGTAACAATAAAGCCTTGATATGCACAGTCAACACCGAGACCGCCTGAGAATACACCGTCGTTTTTGCCACGAGGCTTACGTTTCATAATGTTTGGTTCAGGCTTTTCAAGACCAAGTGCAAGAGCAGGAATACTATCTGTTACAAGGTTAATGAAAAGAAGGTGAGGAGCTTCGAGAATTGTGAAGCCCATAATTGTTGCAAAGAAAATTGAAAGAACCTCTGAAAGGTTTGAGCCAAGAAGGAATTGAATTGCTTTACGGATATTATCGTAAATTCTTCTGCCTTCACCAACTGCAGATACGATTGTTGCAAAGTTATCGTCTGTAAGAACCATATCAGCAACGTTCTTTGTAACGTCAGTACCGGTAATACCCATACCAACACCGATATCTGCACTCTTGATAGACGGAGCATCGTTAACACCGTCACCTGTCATAGCAGTTACGTAGCCTTTCTTTCTCCATGCATTAACGATTCTTGTTTTGTGTTCAGGCTGAACACGAGCATATACGAAAATGTTTTCAACAATTTTCTCAAATTCTTCATCTGAGTATTTATCAATGTCTGCACCCATCATAGCCTGAGTGTCGTCAGAAAGAATACCAAGCTCACGAGCAATAGCCTTAGCTGTGTTGATGTGGTCACCTGTAATCATAATAGGTGTAATACCTGCGCTGCGGCATTCCACAATAGCATCCTTAACCTCAGGACGAACAGGGTCAATCATACCTGTAAGACCGATGAAAATCATATCGTTTTCAAGGGATGCAGAGTCATAAACTGCAGGTTCAGATGTGTATTCTTTGAATGCAACTGCAAAAACACGAAGGGCTTTGTTACCCATTCTTGTGTTTTCTTCTGCTGCTTTAGCAAGAATATCGTCGTTTATATCAACAACTTCTCCGTTAACAAGAGCTTTTGTACATTTTTTAAGGATTTCATCAGGTGCACCCTTTGTGTACTGAACAAATTTGCCGTTAACGTTATGAACAGTTGACATCATTTTTCTGCCTGAGTCAAAAGGAACTTCGCCTGCTCTTGGGTTAGCAGCAACAAGGTCTTCTTTTTTAAGACCAAGAGATGAAGCGTAGTTGATGAGAGCAACTTCGTCAGGTTCACCTGTGCCTTTACCTTCTTCGTCTACTTCTGCGTTTGTGCAAAGAGCCATAGCAGTTGCAAGAACATTTTCGTCTTCTGCATAGTGGTCAACAACAGTCATAACGTTTTGTGTAAGTGTACCTGTTTTATCTGAACAGATAATCTGTGTACAACCAAGAGTTTCAACTGCAGTCATTTTACGTATGATAGCATTCTTTTTAGACATATTTGTAACGCCTATGGAAAGAACGATTGTCATAACCGCAACAAGACCTTCAGGAATAGCTGCAACTGCAAGAGCAATAGCGGTAATGAATGAATGTAAACCTACGTCCATAAGGTCAGGTTTATCTGTAACAAGAACATATTGTGTGAGAATGTTGTAACCGAAAATAACAATACAAACACCGATAACAAGCTTTGTAAGAACCTTTGAAAGCTGTTCAAGCTTTATTTCAAGCGGGGTTTTGCTTTCTTCTGCAGTAGAAATCGCATCTGCAATTTTACCCATTTCGGTATCCATGCCTGTTGCTACAACAACAGCTTTACCACGACCATATACGAGTGTTGAGCCCATATATGCCATGTTTTTACGGTCACCGAGAGGAACTTCGCTCTCTTTTGAAAGTGTAAGAATCTGCATAATTTTGCTAACAGGAACAGATTCACCTGTAAGAGCAGCTTCTTCAATTTTCATACTTGCACACTCAAAAATACGGCAGTCGGCAGGAATTGCGTCACCTGCATCAAGAAGAATAACGTCGCCAACAACAAGGTCTTCACTCTTAACGCTTACAACTTTACCGTCACGAAGAGTTTTTGTTGTTGCGGCACTCATTTTCTGGAGGGCTTCAACTGCTTTTTCTGCTTTGTTTTCTTGAATAACACCTAAAATAGCGTTAATAAGAACAACTGCAAGAATAATGATAGTGTCTGTGGGGATAAACATACCGTCTTCCGGTTTGTGTTCAATAAATTCTGTAACAGCAGAAATAATTGCAGCCACGATGAGTATGATAATCATCGGGTCCTTCATCTGGTCAAAGAATTTTTTGAGAGTGGAATCTTTTTTTGCTTCAGCAAGTTTGTTTTTTCCGTTTTTCTCGAGACGAGCCTGTGCCTCTGCAGAAGAGAGACCTGCCTCAGAAGATTGAACTTCTGAAAAAACGGATTCAACAGATTCAAGATAATGCTTCATTTTAAATCCCTTTCGTTTTATATTTTGAGAGTGTGCAACAAATAAAAAAGACTCTTACCGTAATTGCGGTAAAAGTCTCACTCTTTAAGACATCAGCGGGCTATTGCCGAGAATGACGACTGATATCACACTATTTGTGCGAGTTACTCCCTTTGTCCATACAATTATATACTAAATAATGTGCTTTGTAAATAGTTTTTTTCATAATTTACCAAATATACATATATGGACCGGTATAATTTTATTTCGGAGTAATAACTATGGGCCTTTTTTGTTCTCCGTTAAGAGCAGATTCAAGAGTTCCTTTTATCAGAGAAAAATCTGCCACCATAGAGTTTGGCTTTTTTTGATAGTCGTCGTGACCGAAAGGTACAAAATATACGTTTTTATAATTGAGTAATGAACCTATGTTTTTTGCAGCATTTGCAAGGGCATCGTTTGTAGAGGGTGCAATTATAAGCGGTCTTCCGTTTCTTAAATGTGCTTTTGCTGCAAGGGTAACAGATGTATCGGTTATTCCTGTTGCAAGCTTTGCTAACGTGTTACCTGTACAAGGGGCAATAATTAAAGCATCAAGAAGCTTTTTGGGACCTATAGGCTCTGCTTGTGGTATTGTGTGTATTATTTCTTTTTCAGTTATTTCAGTGAAAAGCTTCTGCCAGTCTGTGGCTTTACCGAAGCGTGTATCATAAGTGTATGAATTTTCACTCATTATGGGAACTATGTTGTATCCTTCATTTTTCAGTTTTCTTATTTCTTCAAAAATTTCTTTAAATGTGCAGTAGGAACCGCAAATTGCAAAACCGATTGTTTTCATTCTGCAAGACCTCTTTGTTTTATAATCGGAAGTATGGAGCGACCGATTATTCCACCGGCGGTTTTAGGCGCAATTTTACCGGGGAGTGAGCCTGCTTTTATGACCTCTATTGCTTTTTCCTTTGCCGCTTGAAAATCTATACCGAAGGGTGAAGATGCTATTTCAATAAGAATGCAATCAGGGTTAAGGCAGGAAAGAGCCTCGTTATCGAGAATTTTAACAGGTACAGTATTAACTAAAGCATCAAAAGAATGCTGCTCGGTTTTTAATTGATGAATATATTTTCCCTTTATGCCATCGCAAAAAGCCTGAGCCAAGGCTTCTTCTCTTCTTGCAAACACGGTAACGTCTGCGCCCATTGCTTTCAGGGTTTTTGAAAGAACCTTTCCTGTTTTTCCGTAGCCTGTAATGGCGCAATGCATACCGTGAATTGTAATGGGCAGAGCTTCAATAAGAATGTTAACAACACCTTCAGCAGTAGGTACTGCATTGTAAAAGCTTAATTCATCAAGAAGAAAATAATCACAATAAAAAATATTTTTATCATCTAATTCTTCACAAAAGCTTTTTGGCAATTGTCCACCAAACACAATTTTTTGTGATGTCAACAATGTACCTATTTCAGATAAAGGAATAGTTTCATCAAAAAGAGGGGCATTAAGTGTCAGCCTGTCTTTTGAAACAGGTAACGGTAAAATTATTACAGAAGCATCCTTGATGGCATCATTTAACGATTCAAAGCAATCTGTATCACGAAAGGCATAATAACAGACGTTTAAGCCTTGCTTTTCTAAATATTCTCCAACGTATAAGGAGCGGTTGTCACCGCCTAAAATTAAAAAAATATTGTTTTTCATGGGAATAATCAGTCCTCTCGGTACAGTATATTCCCATAAAAAATATTGGTTACATAATATTATAATATTGTACTTATTGACGGTGTGTTGTAAATAATAATACGGTTAAGGTCTGTTTTGCACTCCTCAAGGTGAAGAATTGCTGAGCTTTTATCGGCTGTGTTAATAAAAAATATGGCTTTGTTAAGGTCATTGCGTATTTCCAATGTTTCGCCCTGACCAAGAAATACATTAAAAATCGGTTTGCATTTTTCATATTTTTCAACTATTAAAATAAGCTCGTTTTTTGCTGAATCTGCGTTCTCTGTAAGAGTAAAATTAATTGTTTTATTAAGATGTTCAATTAATACTTCGCAGGTTTCTGTAATGTAAAATAATGAGCACAATCCCAGAATTATTGAAAAGATCAGAATGGCAGCTGCTATTTTTACACGATTCATAAATTTTTCCTTTCCTTAATTATCAGAGAATATTTTTTGTTTTTGTCTACCGCTAAAAGAATAATATCTTTTACATTGACCTTTTCTCTTTGTATTTTTCTTTCAATTTCTTCACGTGTTACAGAAGATTCTTTTATGGACTTATCAATAAAAGCTCCGTTTATAATAACAGCGATTGATGCACCGCCGTCTTTTTGTTTACCTTCATAGGCTTCAAGAGTCAGATTGCGATAGGGCTCTTTTAACAGAATAGATAGGGTGCCGTTTGTTTCTGCGATTGCGTATTCAACGTCATCAATATTAAAAACATCTTTTTGCCGTAGTGCAGCCAGAATGTCATCAATTGTAAATCTTAAAGTCTTTAAAGAGCTTTGCTGTAGCCTTCCATCCTTTATAACCGTTATGGGTCTGCCATCTGCAATATATCTGAATTTTATGCTTTTTCGGGACAGAATAGAGGTTATTATTTCAAAGCTTACAAGTAAAAGCAAAGGCAGAACGCCGTTTATAAGCGGAACAGAATTGTCTGTTATAGGTGTTGCCGCAATTTCAGAAATAAGAATCGTTATAACAAGTTCACCCGGTTGTAATTCACCAAGCTGTCGTTTTCCCATTAAACGAACAGAAACACCAACAATACAATAAATTATAAAGGTTCTTACAATTGTTCCTATCAAATTAATCACCGAAAATGTTTTGTCCTTTTTTTACGTGTATATTCTCTTATAAAAGGCAAAAACTTGTTTTGGTGGTTTTTTGGAAAAGAAATTTTTAAATGTAAATAAAATAGAAAGTGAAGATTACGGCAAAGTAAACGAGAATGCCGTTGAAAACGGAAGAATAATCAAAGAGGTTTTTAAAGGTAGCTTTGATATAGTTGTAAAAAAAGGCTATTGTGCAGGCAAATGCATTGTTTTTGCTAATTGCGATGGCTTGTGTAATTCAACAAGAATATGCGATTCAGCCATAAATCCTGTTTTGAAATATCGTGGGAATTTGCCGGAAGATAACAAGGTTGATTTTATATGTAGTCATCTTCTTATGGGTACCGAGCAAAAGAAAGAGACAGATTTGACAAAGGCGATTGATATGCTCCTGAGAGGTTGCCTTATTATTTTCGTCGATGGAGAAAAAGAGTGCATTATACTGGGTGTTCAGTCTTATCCGGAAAGGTCTGTTCAGGAACCTGATACAGAGGTGCAGGAATTTGGTTCAAGAGAAGGCTTTACCGAAAATTTAAAAACTAATCTTACCCTTGTGCGTAAACGTCTTTGCTCCACAAAATTTACGGTTGAGCTTAATGAAGTAGGGGCAGAGAGTAAAACCAGAGTTTTGATTTGCTATATTAAAGGCAGAGCAACCGATGATATGTTAAATGAAGTCAAATCACGGTTGAAGAGTATAAAAATAGATGTGATTTTAGGGGCAGGCTATTTAAGAAAAAGTCTTGATACAAAACGTGTGTCGTTGTTTACAATGGTTGGTCAGACTGAGCGTCCCGATACATTTGTGGCAAAGCTATGTGAAGGGAAAATCGGCATAATAATTGACGGTACTCCGTTTGCTCTTGTTGTTCCGTGCATTTTTACAGAGAATTTTCAAACGCTGGATGATTATTTGAACAGACCGTTTTATGCAACCTTTATGCGTTTTGTACGTCTTTTATCATTTTTAATAAGTATTTTTTTACCGGGTAGCTTTGTAGCAATAGGTTTATTTCATCAAGAGATGATACCTGATGATATGCTTTATAATATTGTTCTTATGGAAAGTAATACGCTATTCACATTAACTATTGAAGCAGTTATTATTCATTTTATTTATGAAACGGTTCGTGAAGCCGGATTGCGTATGCCGAAATCAATCGGGCATGCTGTAAGTATTGTTGGTGCTCTTGTTATAGGTGATGCGGCGGTTACTGCAGGACTTATAGGTGCACCTATGTTAATAATTGTTGCATTGACTGCCATTTGTTCTCTTATTTCAACAGATTTGTATCAGCCTATAGCAATTCTTCGCATAGCCTTTATTCTTATAGGCGGAACAAGCGGACTTTACGGTATTATAATAGGTGCAACGGTGCTTGTTATAAATCTTGCATCCATGAGTGATTACGGCGTGCCGTTTCTTGCTCCGTTTACGCCATTTGAAAAGGCTTTTTTAAGAGATTCAATACTTCGTGTTTCAAATAATAAATTGGGAGAAAAAATATTTCGTATAAGCAGTTTAAAAAACGAGAAAGCAGAGTAAAAGTATGGTTAAAGAAAAGTTTTCTGCAGGAAGCTACTTTTTTTTGTTGTTTTTGTCTTCTATGTGCAGTGTTTTTATGTATTTATCTTCTTCACAGATAAAAATAGCCCAAACAGAAACAGTTTTAAGACCTTTGATTTTTATTTTAGTAAGCTTTTTAGCCCCAATACCTGTTTTTTTTGTTGTAAAAGAACATAAAAGGTGTGTTGATAGCAGAGTTTTTATACCTAAAACAAAAGCTTTCAAGGTTATTTCCGCTGTTTATGCTGTTTGTTTTTTTATAAGTGCTTTAAAAACAATTGCACGATTTGATTTATTTGTGAGCAGCGAGCTTTTTCCTGATAAAAATATAATACTTTTTCTTTTGGGGATAATTGTTGTCTGTTCAGTTGTTTCATTGTGCGGTGTAGGCTCGTTAGCTCGTGCTTCGGTGATTTTATTTGTACTTGTGATTGTCTCAACGGCTTTCGTTATGGTTTCTTTAAAAAGTGAACTGTCGTTTTTGAATTTTACTCCATTATTTAGTAACGGTATGTTTTCTTTTTTAAAAGATAGTCTTTTGTTTTCTTTTCAAATAACGGAGCTTGGTACGCTTATAATGTTTTTACCCTTTGTACAGGGGAATAAAAAAAGAAGCTTTGCTTTGTGGTCTGTGTTAAGTGGTGTGTGCTTTTCTGTTGTGTTCTTTTTTGTCGTAGGCGCTTTAGGTAGCTTTGCCGACACTCAGCTTTTTCCCACGTATACCGCTGTTACACTTGCATCTTTTGGTCTTCTTGAACGTGTGGATGCTCTTGAAACGTCAATATGGATAATATGTGTTGTGCAAAAATTATCATTTTATATTTTTGTTGTAACAAAGTGCTTGCGTTATGCTTTTTGTAAGGTTTCGGAGAAATTGGTGGTTTTTTCTGTTGCTTCTGTTTTGTGTATAGTTACTTGCTCGCTTTCGTTGAACATTGAGCGGTTTGAGTATCTGTCGTCGAATATTTTGACAGTCATACTTTTTGTTTTGTTGATTATAGTTTTACCTGCTTTCGTTTGTTTGCAATTAAAGGCGGTGTCACGTGAAAAAATTGAAGAAGATATTTAGTTTTTTGCTGGTATGTGTCCTTCTTGGGTCATTAACGTCCTGCGAAAAGGCAGGTACCGAGCTTTCGGATTTAATGATAATTCAGGGAATAGGTATTGATTATGAAAATAAGGGCTATAAGGTAACGGTAGAAATATTAAATAATGAGCAAAGCGGTTCACCTAATGGTAATACCTCAAGTGAAAATAAAACTAAAATTTATACTATGTATGGTGAAAGTGTATCAGAGGCTTTGAGACTGTTGACAACAAAAAGCGGTAATATACCATTGTTTGCACATAACAGGGTAGTTGTGATAAATGAAAATTTAGGAGAAAAATCCTTGAAGGATATAACCGACTTTTTTGTGCGTGATTACGATTCACGAGTTTCACAGCTTATGTGTATTGCAAAAAATAAAACTGCTGAGGAAATAATAAGAGCAAATCTGTTGGAGGATAGTGTTAAAAGTGAGATTCTTGAAAATCTTCTTGAAGAAAGCTATATGCAATCAATTGTTCCGCGTGTCAGAATAATTGATGCGGTGAACTTTTTAAATAATCCCTTGTTATCCTTATGCATACCGTCTGT
Source organism: Acutalibacteraceae bacterium (assembly GCA_045603625.1). GTDB lineage: Bacteria > Bacillota > Clostridia > Oscillospirales > Acutalibacteraceae > DTU089. Next base: position 18,711 of record JAZUMM010000075.1, read on the forward strand.
AACAATTGTAAAAAATGAAAAGTATGAGGATTATAAGCTTACAGGCTGTGCTCTTTATGATAGCAGCGGAAAAGCTTCCGGCTTTCTTGATATTGAACAGAGTAAGGGCATAGCTTTTTTAACCGATACTGTAAAATCAGGCTTTATAACGGGTTCTTTATCAGAAGGTGATAACGCAACATTTCTTATTAATAAAAGCAAAACAACCTATAATATAAGTACTGAAAACGGAACTTTGAAGTATTGTATTAATGTTAATATTTCTTGCGATATTGATGAAATCGGTAAGATTCACACTCAATTATCGGACGAGAAAATATTAAAGGAGTTAAAAAATGCTGTACGTATATCAGTAGCAAAACGTATTTTTGGTGCGTTGGAGGTTCTGCAACAACAGGATAACGGAGATTGTGTTTTCTTTTGTAAAATTCTGGAATTGAAAAATAATGCTTTATATAAAAGTGTTGAAAAGGAATGGCCGCAGATTTTTAGTTCAATACAAACAGAGGTTAATGTTGATGTAACAATAAGAAGAGTAGGTGAAGAGACTCTTGAAAATTAATAAAATGACGGCTACAATTTAGCATGTAGCCGTCATTTTTTACTTAATGCTTATAACAGTTTTTATCGTGAGAATTTATAATGCCTTTTGCCTGTAAATAGGAGTATATAATAACCGTTCCCACAAACTTGATTCCTCTTTTTTGTAAGTCGGATGATATTGCATCAGAAAGAGGGGAGCTAACTTTGTTTGTTTCTTTTATTATTTTACCATTGGGGAAGGTTTTAAGGTATTCGTAAAAT
>JAZUMM010000076.1:0-3839 GCA_045603625.1 Acutalibacteraceae bacterium
GTATAATAAAATATTGAGAAAATATTCGGGAAGGAGAGTTTTTTATGGCGGATAAATTTATATTACATTCTGAATATAAACCTACAGGTGACCAGCCTCAAGCAATTGCGGAGCTTGTAGACGGTGTTAAAAAAGGCTTCAACGAGCAGACGCTTTTAGGTGTTACCGGTTCAGGTAAAACCTTTACTATGGCTAATATAATTGCAGAGCTTAACAGACCTACGCTTATACTTGCTCATAACAAAACTCTTGTCGCACAGCTGTGTAGTGAGTTTCGTGAGTTCTTTCCTGAAAATGCGGTTGAATATTTTGTTTCCTATTACGATTATTATCAACCCGAAGCTTATATTCCCACAACAGATACTTACATTGAAAAGGATAGTGCCGTTAATGATGAAATAGATAAATTAAGGCACTCTGCTACCTCTGCTCTTTCAGAAAGACGCGACGTAATTATAGTTGCAAGTGTTTCTTGTATATATACTCTCGGTGACCCGATTGATTACAGAAATATGGTTATTTCCTTAAGAACAGGTATGGAAAAAGACCGTGATGAGCTTATAAAAAAGCTTGTAGAAATTCAATACGAGCGTAACGATATAAGCTTTTCAAGAAATAAATTCAGGGTTAAAGGCGATACAGTTGAAATATTTCCGGTTTATTCATCGGATATTGCGTACAGAATAGAGTTTTTTGGTGATGAAATAGACAGGATTCTTGAAATAAATCCTTTAACAGGCGAGGTTTTGTGTTCTCGTTCTCACGTAGCAATTTATCCTGCATCTCACTATGTTGTTGAACAGGATAAAATGGAAATAGCTCTTCAGAAAATATATAATGAAATGGAAGAACGTGTTGAAGAATTCAAGTCTCAGGGTAAGCTTCTTGAGGCACAACGTATTCAACAGCGAACCCTTTACGATATTGAGATGCTCAGAGAAACAGGCTTCTGCAAGGGTATAGAGAACTATTCCCGTGTTATGTCAGGCAGGGAGCCGGGCTCAGCACCATTTACCTTGCTTGATTATTTCCCTGATGATTTTATTCTTTTTGTAGATGAATCTCACGTTACTCTTCCTCAGGTAAGGGGAATGTTCGGTGGTGACCGTTCCCGTAAGGAAAGTCTTATAAATTTCGGCTTCCGTCTGCCTTCCGCTTACGATAACAGACCTCTTAAGTTTGATGAGTTTTACGGCAAAACTCATCAGAAAATATTTGTCAGCGCAACGCCCGGCGACCTTGAAAAAGAGAAAAGTGCCCGTATAGCGGAACAGGTTATACGTCCTACCGGCCTTATAGACCCGGAGGTTTCTGTTCGTCCGACTCAAGGGCAGATAGATGACCTGATTTCTGAAATTAATATACGTGTTGAGAAAAAAGAGCGCGTTCTTGTTACTACGCTTACACGTAAAATGGCAGAGGATTTAACAGATTACCTTACCGATTACGGTATTAAGGTTCGTTATATGCATTTTGATGTAGATACAATTGAACGTATGGAGCTTATAAGAGATTTGCGCTTAGGTGAATTTGACGTTCTTGTGGGCATTAACCTTTTAAGAGAAGGCCTTGATATTCCTGAGGTTTCTTTAGTTGCTATACTTGATGCAGATAAAGAAGGCTTTTTACGTAGTGAAACATCGCTTATTCAGACAATAGGCAGAGCGGCACGTAATGCGAGCGGTCAGGTTATAATGTATGCCGATGAGGTTACACGTTCAATGGAAAAAGCTATTGAAGAAACGTATCGCCGTCGCGAAAAGCAAATGAAGTATAACGAGGAAAATAATATTATTCCTCAGACCATAAAAAAAGATGTGCGTGAAATTCTTGAAATCAGTTCAAAGGATAATGTTCAGGAAAAAATCGCAAAGAAGCGTCTTTCTGCAAAAGATAAGGCAGAGCTTATTGAACGTCTTACAAAAGAAATGCGTGCAGCGGCAAAGCTTCTTGAATTTGAGCATGCTGCATATTTAAGAGACCAGATACAAAAATTAAAAGGTGAAAAATAAATTTATGGAAAAAAACATTACCGTAAAAGGTGCGAGAGAGCACAATTTAAAAAATGTAAGTGTTGAAATACCAAGGGATAGCTTTGTTGTTTTTACAGGTCTTTCAGGCTCCGGTAAATCTTCACTTGCTTTTGATACAATTTATGCGGAAGGTCAGCGTAGGTATATGGAAAGCTTGTCTTCCTACGCCCGTCAATTTTTGGGGATTATGGAAAAGCCTGATGTTGACAGTATAGACGGACTTTCTCCTGCAATTTCAATTGACCAGAAAACTACTTCTAAAAATCCTCGTTCAACTGTGGGTACTGTTACCGAAATTTATGACTATCTCAGACTTTTGTATGCCCGTATAGGTGTACCTCATTGTCCTGTCTGTGGCAAGGAAATTCAAAAGCAGTCCATTGACCAGGTTGTTGATAAAGTTCTTTCTTTGCCTGAGGGTACAAAATTTCAGATTCTTGCACCTATTGCAAAAGGCAAAAAAGGTGAATTTCAAAAGGAATTTCAAAGTGCACAGAAGTCAGGCTTTTCAAGAGTTCGTGTAGATGGTATTGTTTACGATTTAAGCGAAAAAATTAAATTGGAAAAAAACATTAAGCATAATATAGAAATTATAGTTGACCGTCTTATTATGAAGGATGGTATTCATTCGCGTCTTGCAGATTCGCTTGAAACAGCATTTTCATTAACAGACGGTACGGCTGTTGTTGATGTTATAGGCGGAGAGGAAATTTTATTTTCTCAGAATTTTGCTTGTCCGGAGCACGGCTCTTGTATGGATGAGCTTGAACCCAGACTGTTTTCCTTCAATAATCCTTTCGGTGCTTGTCCTACCTGTTCAGGTCTTAGTGTATTTATGCGTGTGTCTGAGGATTTAATTGTTCCCGACCGGAAATTATCAATTAACCAGGGTGCAATTAAAGGTAGCGGTTGGGCTAAAACAGAGTCAAGTACAATTTCAGGTATGTATTTCAATGCTCTTGCAGAAAAATATAATTTTACTCTTGATACACCATTTAATAAAATTTCACCTGAGGGTCAAAAAGCGATTTTTTACGGCACTGATGGTGAACGTATAAAAATGGTTCGTCAGAATGAATACGGCAGTGGCACTTATATGACAGAGTTTGAGGGTATAATCAATAACCTTGAACGACGTTATAAGGAAACAACATCTGATTGGTCAAGAAAGGATATTGAACAATATATGACTCAATGTCCGTGTCCTGATTGTAACGGTGCAAGGTTGAAGCCGGGTCCGCTTGCAGTAACGGTAGGCGGTAAAAATATAAAAGAGTTTACCGATATGTCTATTAGTGAAGAGCTTGAATTTATAGAAAAGCTTGAGCTTTCAGAAAGAGACAGTATAATCGGTAAACAGATTGTAAAAGAAATTCGTTCAAGGCTTAAATTTTTATCAAACGTGGGTCTTGGTTATCTTACACTATCACGTAATTCAGGCACTCTTTCCGGTGGCGAAAGTCAGCGAATCCGCCTTGCAACACAAATAGGCTCTTCGCTTATGGGTGTTCTTTATATTCTTGATGAACCAAGCATTGGTCTTCATCAGAGGGATAATGAAAAGCTTCTTAAATCCCTTAAAGAGCTTCGTGATTTAGGCAATACTCTTATTGTTGTTGAACATGATGAAGATACTATGAGGGAAGCAGATTATATTGTGGATGTGGGTCCCGGTGCAGGCGTACACGGTGGTGAAATTGTGTGTGCAGGCACACTTGATGAAATTAAAAAATGTAAATCTTCTCTTACCGGTCAGTATCTTTCGGGTGTTAAGAAAATTGAAGTGCCTGAAAAAAGAAGAGAGGG
>JAZUMM010000077.1:0-9498 GCA_045603625.1 Acutalibacteraceae bacterium
AAAGAATACGAAAAAAATAAATCAACCGAAAATATTGTAAAAGGAATTGTTTATTCAATAAATGAAGTGAATCTTAAATATATTAACCAATATTCAAATGGTTTTTTATTTATTGAAGAAAGTCAAAAAGCAACTGCATACGAGTATTTCTCTTCTACCTGGTTTGAAATAGACGAAACATTTACAGAAGAATCAGTAGAGGTTTTATACGAAAGCTTAATCTGGATGTATATGTTTTCTTTCCTGTATGATTCAGAAGGAACACAACCCGGTTATTATTATGATAATAAAAACAATATAGAAGAATCGTACCCGGAATTGCTTTTATTATTAAAAGAAAGTGGAGCGACCTCCGATACCGGAGTTTTGGTCGCAAATGAATTATCAGATACTACACTTTTAAAAAGATTTTTAGGTGCTATTAATTTAAGCGTTTTTGATGATTCAAAAGCCGTAAAGGACTATTCTTATAAGCTTGCATGGGAAATTTCATACCGTATAGAAGAACAAGAAAACGGACAATTTTTTTCTGCTATTTATGGAAACAATGCATATTATGAAGCTCCTAAACTTAAAAATAGCGGTAAAGGTTTACTGAAAAAGCAGTTTAATATAAATGAATTGGAAACATTTATTAACAGATTGACAGAAAAAGAAGTTGATATATACAACGAAGCCGTTAATTATTTTAATGTTTATCCGAAAGAATTTGCAGACGAAAAATATTACATTTTCAATTTTTATTCAGATGAATATGTAATTAGTTTTTATGGGTCAACTGTCTTTTGTATCAGTATCTCCGATGCAAAAACCGGTGAGATTCTTCACATGAAATATAAGCTTCCAACACTTAACGGATTGGCGTGGCATGTTGAGTAAAATGACAATTAAGGGACAGTATTCCTTCTCTTGATTAAAAAGTCTCATTCAAAGGGCGATTTGTTTCATCTCGCCCTTTTGGGGAATAACTGCAAGCACAATGACCCAGGAGCAATCAGGGGACGGGTCTGTGATTGATACGTTGTCCTGATTTAAACGAGGCTCCGAAATACCTAAGTCCTAATTTTAAAAAAACGTCCGGCAAAAAGCCGATGTGGTTCATCTGAACTACATCGGCTTTTGTTTATTGTTGTATAAGCAAGTACTTATTTAATTTTTTCGCCCATACAGTATACTTCAATGTTGTCTGTATTGCCTGTAAGGTTATATGAAAGCATTTTGCCATCCTTCCATTCAATGTCAACAGTTACGTTACCCATTGCCTTAAGGCCTGTAACCTTACCGTTCTTCCAGGATGTAGGAAGGGCAGGTAAAAGGAATATTTTACCTTTACGTGATTGAAGAAGCATTTCTGCAATACCGCTTGTGCATCCATAGTTGCCGTCAATCTGGAACGGAGGATGAGCATCAAAAAGGTTAGGGTATGTTCCGCCACCGCGGTATCTTACACGCTTAGCAGGAACAGGTGAAAGCTGCATTTTAAGAAGCTTTAATGCGTGGTCTCCATCCCATAGTCTTGCCCACATATTAATTTTCCAGCCAAGGCTCCAGCCTGTACCGTTATCACCGCGAAGCTCAAGTGAGCGTATACATGCTTTTGCTAAATCAGGTGTTTCGTCAGGGGTAATAAGCTGACCGGGATGTAAGCCATAAAGGTGAGATTTGTGTCTGTGTTCCGGCTCATGCTCCTTAAGCTCCTTGTACCATTCCAGAAGCTCACCGCGTGAACCAACCTTAAACGGAAGAAGTTTTGCAAGCTTTTCTTCAAGCTCTGCTTTAAATTCATCGTCAATTTTAAGAACGTTCAATGCATCAATTGTGTTACTGAACAACTCTTTAACAATAGACATTGTCATTGTAGTTGTTTCGCTTACAGATGCGGCAACACCATCAATAAGGAACTCGTTTTCAGGTGATGTGGACGGTGCAAGAATAAGGTAACCGTCTTTATCCTCAATAAGCAAATCAAGCATAAATTCGCAAGATTCTTTCATTAACGGGTAAGCAGTTTCTTTAAGATAGCCCTCATCCATTGTATAAAGGTAATGGTTATATAAGTGCTGGCAGAACCATCCGCCTGCCATTTGCCAGTAGCCCCATTGTGTATCACCGGCAGCAGGGTCACAAAAACGCCATATATCTACGTTGTGGAAGCAACAAAAACCACGTGCACCAAAGATTTTTTGTGCAGGAACCTTACCGCGAACAGAAAGCTCTTTAACAAACTGAATAAGCGGTTGGTTAAATTCAGTAAGGTTACACATAAGAACAGGCCAGTAGTTCATTTCTGTGTTAATGTTAACTGTATAGTTAGAGCTCCACGGCGGTGCAACCTTATCGTTCCATATACCTTGAAGGTTTGTAGGTTGTGTGCCTTCACGTGAACCGCTTATAATAAGGTATCTGCCGAAGTTGAATATTAACGTATAAAGACCAATATCCGAAGCACCTGAATGATGGTCACGAAGACGTTTATCTGTTGGGATATTGCCTTTATTATCTGTACCAATATCAAGTGAAACTCTGTTAAAATATGATGAGAAGACTTCTGTTTGCTCATTTTTAAGCTCTTCAAAGCTGAATTTACATACATCTTCAAGGTGTGCAAGGCAAGCATTTTTGTATTCTTTGCCATCAAGTGCGGGATGCTTATCAAAGCCGTTGAATGAGTTGGCAGTTGCAAAATACAATGTAGCATACGAAGCATCGTTTACAGAAATACTGTCTTCATTTACTGTAACACTACCATCGGAAATTACCTTTACTGCACATCTGAATGACGTTGCCTGAAGCTCCTTTTTATCAGGGTAAAGTGAACCCTGCATTGCGGCATAAGTTTCCTGGTTAGCAGGGGAATCGGACGGAGCAATACCGTCAAGAATAAGAGCATCATTTTCTGTAAATGATTTACCCTTAAGCTGTGTGCATAAGCTTACTGTAAAGCTTGCTTTTTTGCCGTTTTTACAAGTAATGTTATCGATATAGGCATCTTTATTGAAGGAAACAAAGCTTTCTCTTTCATAATCATACTGTCCTCTTGAATATGTAACGGTATTTATACCGGTTTCAAGATTAAGGCTTCTTGAATAATTTTTCTGGAAGCCTGTACTACCGTAAGAAATACGAATGTGGCAAAGTGGCATATATGCCTGTGAGCAGTTTGTAAGAACTTTATCCTCAAGCAAAAGCTTTGCTTTGTAGTATTCACCGTTCATTGTAAGCTCACGTGCTTTTAAAAATGCTTCGTGTGCACCGTTTTTAATGGCAGATTCACGTGGGAAGCCTGTCCATAAGGTGTCGGAGTTCATAGCAACAATTTCATCCTTTGTTTTGCCGTAAACCATAGCACCGATTGAGCCGTTACCTAAAGGTAATGCTTCAAGCCAGTTTTTTGCACTGCGCTTATAAAATAAAAATTTTGAGTCGTTTAACATATTTACACCGCCTGTGGTTCATAGTTATTTAATATATTACATTAATCAGTCTGTAAAATCAATATAATTTATAGGTATAAGTGTTGTAAATTTGTAAAATGTGTGTTATATTTAACATAATATGGGGAAAGGTTGATAGGAAATGAATACTTTTAAAAGCAAATATGATTCCGCAAAAATTAATATGGAGTCATCAGTTAAATATATGGTTGATACAATCACACATATTTGTGAAAAAATCGGTCCTCGTGCTCCGGGTAGTAAAGAGGAATTAAAAGCACAGCAATATATGGGTGAAGACTTAAAAAAATGGTCAGACAAGGTTGAAACAGAAGAGTTTATTGTTCACCGTCAGGCTTTTATGGGCTTTATTCCGTTTACTGTTATAATGGCAATTCTTGCTACTATAATTTTCTTCACAGATTATGCACTTATCAGCTTTATTTTAACAATTCTTGGCTTTATTCCACTTGTTCTTGAATTTGTTATGTATAAGCAATTCTGTGACCCGTTATTTAAAGGTCACACTTCTCATAACCTTATTGCTACAAGAAGCCCTAAGGGCGAGGTTAAAAAAAGAATTATTCTTGTTGCTCATGCAGACTCGCAGTACGAATGGATTTTAAACTATAAATTAGGCGGCGCAGGAATGAAGGCGTTCCTTATTCCGGGTGTTGTTGGTCTTGTTTGTTGCTCAATTGCAAGCTTAATTAAGGGTATTGTTGTTGACTTTAAAAAGATTGATACCCCTGAATCAAACACATTTTTCCTTGTTGTGGGTATAATTCTTTGCTTGTTTATTGTGCCGTATGTTGGCTTCTTTTTCCTTCAGAGCTATACAAAGAGCGTTCCCGGTGCTAACGATAACCTTTCAGGCTGCCTCGGATGTATGTCTGTTCTTAAGCATCTTGAAGAGTCAGATATTCGCTTTGAAAATACAGAGGTTAAGGTTATTCTTTCCGGCTCAGAGGAAGCAGGCTTACGCGGTGCAAAGGCTTATGCAAAGGCTCACGCACAAGAGCTTAAAGAGATTGAAACAGTTGTTGTTGCTTGCGATACACTTCGTGACCTTAAAGATATGGCGGTTTACGACAGAGACTTAAGCGGTACGTTAAAGCACGATAAGCAGGTTAAAGAGCTTGTTAAAAAAGCTGCATTAAACTGTGGTCATGACCTTCCTTATGCATCAATTTACCTTGGCGCTTGTGATGCTGCAGCATTTACACAGGCAGGTGTTAAAGCAACAGGCTTTGCCGCAATGGATCCGACTCCACCAAGATATTATCACACAAGGCTTGATACTCCTGAAATGCTTTGTCCTGAAGCTCTTCAGGTTGGTGCCGAAATTCTTTTAGAAACTGTTTGCCTTTACGACGAAGAAGGTTTACAATAAATTTATTATGACCGTTGCCACACGGCTTCGGTCATAAGTTATTTAATTTTGGAGAAGAAAATGAATTACATAATAATGGACCTTGAATGGAATAATGCCTATTGCAAAAAGAAAAAGGGCTTTATTAATGAAATCATTGAAATTGGTGCAGTCAAGCTTGATGAAAAATTAAACGTTGTTGATACTTTTTCAATGATTATTAAAGCACAGCTTGGCAAAAAGCTTCATTCAAGAGTCAAGGAGCTCACAAACATAACAAACGATGATATAAGCAGCGGTACACCTTTTTCCCAGACTATGTCGCTTTTCCGCAAATGGTCTGCAGGTAACGATAACGTTATTTTAACGTGGGGCGATACCGATATTCGCGTGCTTATTGAAAATTTCAGGTATTTTAACGGAATTTCCTTTATACCTTTTCTCAGTAATTACGTTAATCTGCAAAAATATGCTCAGGCCTTTATGAATATTTCAAAGGCAGACCAGATTGGTCTTTCCGCCGCAGCAGAAAAGCTTGAAATTGATATTGAAAGCTATTCACTTCACCGTGCACTTGACGATAGCTTGCTTACTGCAGATTTATTTAAAAAGATATATAACGAGCAGATGCTTCGTTCATATACACTTGTTTGTGATAATTCATTCTATTCAAAAATCACGTTTAAGCCAAAGGTTATTACAGATATTAACAGTCCGCTTATTGATAAATCTAAAATGCGTTGCTTGTGTGACGTTTGTGGCGGTCAATGTGAACGCGTGTCCGAATGGCGTGTTATAAATCAGGCGTTCAGGGCAGTTTTTCATTGTAAAAAATGCAAGAGAAAAATCAGGTTCACAATTCGTTTTAAAGAGTACTATGACAGGGTAGATATCAAATCATCATCTACACCTTTTATTGAAAAAAAAGAAATCAGCGTTGTTGCCGTTGAAAACGGTGGATTTAAACCAAACGTTGAGTCGGAGGATATATAATGAAAACAATTTTTCATCTTGAGCCTGTATTTAAGGAGATTGTTTGGGGCGGTAACCGCCTTAAGGAAGACTACGGCTTTAAGTCAGACCTTAAAAATATTGCAGAAGCATGGATGCTTTGCGCAAGAGATGATGGAGATAATACCATCTTAACCGGACGATATAAAGGCAAAAGCTTTAAACAATACATTAAATCACATAAAGAAGCTCTTGGCACTAAAGGTGCAAAATATGAGGAATTTCCTCTTCTTATAAAATTTATTGATGCCAAGGCAGATTTATCTGTTCAGGTTCATCCTGACGATGAATATGCTCGTGTTCACGAAAACAGCTATGGTAAAACAGAGGCTTGGTATATTCTTGATTGTGATGAGGGTGCAGAGCTTATTTACGGCTTCAACCAAAACTTGTCAAGTGATGAATTCAGAAAATCAATTGAGGATAACACATTCCTTAACTACGTAAACAAGGTTAAGGTTAAAAAGGGTGACGTGTTCTTTATTGAGGCAGGTACACTCCACGCTATCGGCAGCGGTATACTTCTTGCAGAGGTTCAGCAGAACTGCAACACAACTTACAGAGTATACGATTATAACCGCCTTGTAGACGGTAAGCCTCGTGAGCTTCACGTTGAAAAAGCAATTGATGTTACAGATACAGTTCCGCCAACAAGAGGCGGTGACCCTGATTCTGCTCCGGTTGTTAAAAAGTATGCAAAGGAACAGGCGCTTTGTCAATGTGAATTCTTCAAAATGGATACTCTTGAGGTTGATGGTTACCATACAATAAACGTTAACGATGAAAGCTTTGTTTCCTTGCTCGCTCTTGAGGGTTATGCATCACTTTCAGATAATGATAAAATTGTTGCTACATTAGTTCCCGGTGATAGTATATTTATAGCTGCAGGCTATGGAGATTTAAAAATAACCGGCAACACAAAGCTTTTAGTTAGTACTCTTTAATATTTTGGTGAGTTAAATGTCTTTATTAACTGCACAAAACTTAACATTCGGTTTCTTAGACGGCGTCTTGTTCAAAGGCGCCGCTTTTAAGGTTGAAGAAACTGACAGAATCGGTCTTATCGGTGCAAACGGTACAGGCAAAACATCACTTTTCAAGCTCATTGTTAATGAGTATTCACCACAAGAGGGCGGTATTGTTCGCGGTAAAGATGTAAGAATCGGCTATATGGAGCAGTACCTTGATTGTGACGAAAATCAGACTCTTTATTCAGAGGCACTTACAGTATTTAATGACGTTATAGAAATGGAGCTTGAGCTTGAAAAACTAAACAGAGCTCTTTTAAACGACAGCAGTATTGAGCTTATAGAAAAGCAGGTACGCCTTACGGAAGAGATTGAAAGACGTGATGGTCTTGTTTACCAGGCAAAAACAAAATCTGCTTTGCTTGGTCTTGGCTTTAAAGAAGAGGATCTGGTTCAAAGGGTAGCTAACCTTTCAGGCGGTCAACGCTCAAAGCTTTCACTTTGCAAGCTCCTTTTATCAAATGCAAACCTCTTGCTTCTTGACGAACCCACAAACAACCTTGATGTTGATGCAATTAACTGGCTTGAGGATTATTTGCAAAAGTATAAGGGCGCATTTATTGTTGTATCTCACGACAGATATTTTCTTGATAAAATAACAACCTCTGTTATGGAAATTTCTCACAAAAAGCTTACTTTAACTAAGGGTAATTACTCTGTTTTTCAAAAGCTTAAAGCAGAGCGCGAGCTTACAATTGAACGTGAGTACGAAAAAACAATGACTGAAATCAAACGTATTGAGGGGATTATTGAGCAACAAAAAAGGTTCAATCAAGCTCACAACTACGTTACAATTGCAAGTAAGGAAAAGCAAATAGAACGCCTTAAAGAAACACTTGTTGCCCCCGATAAAGCCTTAAAAAGCGTAAACTTCAATTTTCATACAGATATACGAACAGGTGACGAGGTTTTATGTGTCAGCGGTTTGCAAAAATCATTCCCTGAAAAGCCTTTATTTAAAAACTTTGACTTACAAATCCTCAGGGATGAAAAGGTTTTCCTTCTTGGTCCTAACGGTTGCGGTAAATCAACCTTTCTTAAGATTATAAACAAAGAGCTTACGGCAGATGACGGTTTAATCAAATACGGCTCAAACGTAAAAATCGGCTATTTTGACCAGAATATTGATAAGCTGGATTCACAAAAAACAGTTCTTGATGAGGTCTGGGATATGTTCCGTTTTATGACGGAAACTGAAATACGTTCATCTCTTGCATTATTTTTGTTTATAGGTGAAGATGTTTATAAAAAAGTATCGTCCTTAAGCGGTGGTGAAAGGGCAAAGCTTTCGCTATTAAAAATAATGCTGGCGCGTCCTAATTTTTTAATACTTGATGAGCCCACAAACCATCTTGATATTACTTCACGCGAGGTGCTTGAAAACGCCTTACAGCAATACAACGGCACGCTTCTTGTTGTATCCCACGACCGTCATTTTATTAATAAGCTTGCAACTAAAATTGTTCACCTTACTCACGATGGTGCAGTATGCATAGAAGGTGACTACGATAATTATTTAAGCTACAAAGAGTCACATACCGTTGTGCCTCAAAAAAGCGAAAGCAAGCCTTACGTTAATGAATACAAGCAACGTAAGGAGCAGGCCAGGGAAGAGCGCCTGAAAAAATCAAAAATAAACAAGCTCGAAGAAGAGATTTTTAAAACAGAGGAGTTAATTTCTTTTACCGAAGAAAGTATATCCTTACCCGAAATATCAGGCGATTACGAAAAGCTCTTGAAAATGACAGAGGAGCTTGACTCATTACGGCAGAAGCTTGATGATTTATATGCTCAATGGGAAGAGCTTCAAACATAAAATTTAAATCACTTGCATATATTTATGCAGGTGATTTTTTATGAAAAAGGCAAAAAGAGATTATTTGATTTTTACATTAATTTTTCAATTTTTTATTTGCTCTGTGTTTTTTGGTGCACTGTATGCTTTAAAGCAGGTAAATTCAGATTTAATAACAGATTTAAAAAACGGTGTATTTAATAACCTTGATAAAAACTTTACTTTTATTGATGATAAAAAGGATGAAAAGCCAAAAGACAGACTGGAAACACCGGAAGAGAAAGAAACAACAGAAAGTGTTAACACATCTCCTGTAAGTACCGGTAATGAAGTAAAAAAAGCTGAGTTTTTAACTGCTTCCATTACCGAAAATGAATCTCAGGCAGATACTCCCGATAACGTTTGTGCATCCTTTTACACCTTAAACGAAAAGGTTATTTCACCTGTAAAGAATGGCGTTGTTACCTCTGAGTTCGGTGAGCGTATTCACCCAATATATAACGAAGAAAGGTACCACGCAGGCATTGATATCGGCGCACCCGACGGAACACCGATTTATGCATCCTTTTCAGGTGTGTGCGAGGTTGCAACGTACGATGAATGGAACGGTTACTACATTAAGCTTAAGCACGAGGGTGACATAATGACTGTTTATTGCCATTGCAGTAAGCTTAATATAAAAAAGGGTGACAAGGTCAAGGCAGGAGACGTAATTGCATACGTGGGCTCCACAGGCTCATCTACAGGTCCGCACCTTCATTACGAAATAAGGGTTAACAACGTATCCCTGAACCCTGAATTTGCACTGTCAGCCTCTACGGATGCAGTTTAAAATAGGGGAAACGGATGTAAAAATCA
>JAZUMM010000078.1:0-12626 GCA_045603625.1 Acutalibacteraceae bacterium
ATTTCGTGGCATCCGTGGTCCATGGCATAACCGTAAAACGTTGTATGGCTTTTCCAATAATGTTTAATTGAATGAACAAATGTTGCAAAGGCTTCTGTGTTGCATCTTAATTCTGCCAATGCTCTTGTGCCTTCGGGACCGAATTTATGCATAAGAGCATCATAATTGCCGTTATAAACACAAATAACATCATATTTGTCTTCTGCAATAAGCTCAATTGCCTTTGCGTTTACCTCTGCAATTGTGTCGTAAATGTAGTAATCCATATCTCTTTCAAGGTATATCATAGACATACTTGATTTTGTTTCTGCCACAATAGCAACCTTTTTGTTTTGACGGATTAATGCATCAAAAAAAGAATCTGTTTTTATAACAGGCTTTTCGTATTTTCTTATGCCATGAACTTCAGGCTGTACTCCTGTGTAAAATGTACCGAAGCAAACAGGTGTAACAGATGGCATAACAGAAGAAAGGTGTACCTTAAGCTGTGTAAGCTCGTGAACTTCTTTTAAATAATCTGTATATTTTTCATCAATCCATTCCGCAACAGCATCCGGGTTATATATAAACATTCTGTCTGCCTTTTTTGTGTTAAGTGTTGAATCTATAAAGTTTTTAATGTCATCGTTAGGAGTTGCAGCAGTAGTTGGAGGTTCAATACCTATTGCATAACAAAGAGCGGAGCATATAGTGTCTAATGATTTTCGCGTTTGCATATAAAAAACCTCTTTTGTTATTATGATTATGATTATGAATTTTATCACAAAAGGATTCTAAAAATCAATGTTTATATAATACAAAATATAAAGTTTTTGATTTGGTGCAATATATCTGTTGTATTGACATTTGTAATATTAAATGTTTATAATATCAATTAATATCAATTTGTGTGGTGTGGAAATATGGTTTTTAAATGTAAGATGTGTGGCGGGGACCTGGATATTCCCGAAGAAAATCTTACCGTTTGTGAATGTAGCTATTGCGGTACTAAGCAAACAATACCAAGTTTAGATAATGAAAAAAAGCTTACGCTTTTTAACAGAGCAAACAGTTTGCGCTTTAGAAGTGAGTTTGATAAGGCTGCAGGTGTCTATGAAGCTATTGTGGAGGGGTTCCCTGAAGAGGCAGAGGGTTATTGGGGCCTTGTTTTGTGTAAATATGGTATAGAGTATGTTGATGACCCGGCAACAAATAAAAAAATTCCCACTTGTCACCGTTCTTCATTTGATAGCGTAATGGATGATAGCGATTTTGAAATGGTAATGGAAAATTCTGACCCTGTTTCAAGAAAAATCTATCGCGACGAAGCAAAAGCAATAGAAGAATTACGTAAAAGTATAGTTGCGGTATCAAGCACAGAAGAGCCTTATGATATTTTTATTTGCTATAAGGAAACAGATGAAAACGGCGAAAGAACAATAGATAGCGTAATTGCGCAAGATGTTTATGATGCTCTTACCGAGAAGGGTTACAGAGTTTTCTTTGCAAGAATAACTCTTGAAACTATTTTGGGTAAAGAATATGAGCCGTACATATTTGCAGCTCTTAATTCTGCTAAAATTATGCTGGCATTTGGTACAGATTATGAGTATTATAATGCGGTATGGGTAAAAAATGAATGGTCAAGGTTTTTGAAGCTTATTGAAAAAGGTGACAAGAAAACAATTATACCTTGTTACAAAAATATTGATGCATACGATTTGCCAAAAGAATTTGCTAAGCTTCAGGCTCAGGATATGGGCAAGGTCGGTGCAATTCAGGATTTGTTAAGGGGAATTGAAAAGATTCTTCCCTCAAAAAAGAAGGTTGAACCTGTTGTTCAACATACAGTTGTCAGCGAAGTGCCTGATGCAAAAATCAATCCCGTTGTACCTCTTTTGAAGCGAGCAGAGATATTTCTTGAAGATGGTGATTTAAGAAGTACAGTTGAATATTGCGAAAAGGTTCTTGATATTGCTCCTGAGCATCCTCAACCATATTTAATAAAGCTTCTTGTTGATTGCGGAGTGAAAAAAGTGCAGGATCTGGAATCTGTGAATGTACAATTTGAAAATAATCTTAATTGTCAGAAGTTTATTCGTTACGGTGGCGAAAATGCACGTAAGTTAATTGAAAATATTGTTGCTAAAAGACAGATGAATGTGACATTTTCTGAAGATTATAAGGATGCGCGTCGTTTAATAGAAATAGGCGAGGTATGGGCGTGCGAAAGAGCCAAGCAAAAACTTTCAAAAGTTTATCAAAACCAGGAGGTTACTCTTCTTATAGCTGAGTGTGACAGAATTATCCAGGAAAAGAAAGAAGAAGAAAAGCAACGTGATTCTGCATTAAAAATAATTGGCGTAAGCATTTTTGTTGCAAGTGTACTTCTTATTTTACTGTTTATGTTTGGATTATTATAATTTAATTATCAAAAAAACGGGTTGTTGATTTATATCAACAACCCGTTTTTATCTACAAAATTTTTGGCATCTTTTTAAGTCCTTTATTAATTCTTTTACAGTCTGATATCTATTAGATATTTGTGTATTTGTACATTTTTTTATGATTTTACCAAGCTTGCCTTTTGGTGTCTTTATTGAAGGGTGAACGTTTAATACTAATTCGTTGACCATAACACCTAAGGCATAAATATCTGTTGGAGCTGTGGATTGAGTAACGCCGTATTGCTCAGGTGCCGCATAGCCGATTGTGCCAAGATTTGTTGTGTCCTTATCTTGTGTGTCGTTAATAAGCCTTGAGGCGGAAAAATCAATAAGAACCGCATGCCTTTCAGGGGTTATTATAATATTTGAAGGCTTTATGTCTCGGTGTATTATTTGTAAATCATGTAAAACCTCAAGACCGCAGCAAACGTCAAGTGCATATTTTAAAATTGTTTTTACACTCAGCTCTTCACCGTTGCTGATTTCAGAAAGCGGTGTTCCTTCAATAAATTCTTCAAGCACCACAAGGTGTTCATCGCTTGAGCAAATATCAAAAATACACGGCAGGTTATCGTTTCTTGTGTCACGCAGTTTTCTGTATATGTGATCATTTCTGTTTTTTGAAACTATTTTTACAAGCTTATTATCGGTGCTTTTGTGTTTGTAGACCTGAATTACTGAAGTATCATCTTCTTTTAAAACAGAGAAAATATCATATTCATTTTCAATTGTTTCATTTATATATTTCTCGTAAGTACTCATATATTTTTAAGCACCTTTTCGTTATTTGCTTCCAAAAGCTCTTCGGTCATTCTGAGTGAATATTTATGCATTAAAGCGTATATTATTACGCTGTCTCGTTTGACCTTAGGATAAAGTGCAGCCCATTCGTATATTCGCAAGCCCTCCTGGCAAGTATCAATGCTGAGCTGCATAGCAATAAAAATCTTTAAGAGTGTATCACGTGACGGATGCTTTTTGCCGTTAAGTATATCGTAAAAGAAAGTGTATCCCACATCAGCCTTGTTGATAATATCTGATTTTTTCATACCTTTTTCTTCAATAACCTTTTTCCAGAAAACGGTAACATCGCCGTTGATGAAATATTCCTCATTGTTGCATAAATATTCATCGTATTTGATGCTTTCTTTTTTCAGAATATTAAGTAGCTCTGTTGTTTTTTTGTTTGGTTTATTCATGTTCTCATTCCTTAGTATACGTAAATATTATCAACTCTGGCATCAGCCATAAGTGTTGATTGGTTAGGTTGACCATCTTGTATGTAAAGGTTTTGCAGGTTTTTAAAGCAAGTGCCGTTAACTGCAAATGACGGGAAAATTATTTGTGCTGTTTTGGGAATACGTAAAGTTTTTAAATAGTCGTTTTCAATATCCTGACTGTAAAAACAGGTGTTATCAGGCAAGGTCAGGTCTGTTGTTTTGTTTTGCTTCGGATATGCGCAAAATGTGCAATCCGTACCGTAACTGAAGGCTATGCCGTTAATATCAAAGCCTTTTGCACATCCATCTTCAACGTAAATGTTTTCAAGTGTCGGTGGCAAAATTGTCTG
Organism: Acutalibacteraceae bacterium; assembly: GCA_045603625.1. Classification (GTDB taxonomy): domain Bacteria; phylum Bacillota; class Clostridia; order Oscillospirales; family Acutalibacteraceae; genus DTU089. Next base: position 3,997 of record JAZUMM010000078.1, read on the forward strand.
GTCAGGAAAATAAAGTGTGTTTTTGTGAAGTGTTATATTCTTTAAATATGCAGCTTCCTTAAGGTTGCAGGCGCCTTCAAAGCCTGTGCTCCAAACAGGAAGTGTAAAAGATGTTACATTTGCTGCAGGACAGAAATATCTGAGTCTCCAGCCTTTACCACCGGAATAGTACAGGGCGCCGTTTTCAAACCTGTATTGGTTGTTTTTTAGTGTGATTTTTTCAACCTTTAAACAGTTGTAAGCAAAGTTGTTTACTATACCTAAGTCAGTGTCGGGAAAGTTAATAACTCTCAGATTAGAGCAGTTATTAATGCATCGGGAATTTACCCATAAATAAGGTCTGTTGCTATCATCTGCAAAAGAAATAGTTTCAACGGTTGCATTATTTTGGAATGTATTTTGTTCAATAGATATAACGTATTTTGAATTTATAACAGCGGGTATGGTTACGTGCTTATTATTGCCGGTATACTTTGTAATTGTTGCATATTTTCCTGATTCTGAAACGGAATATTCAAAATCAGTTATCGGTGTTGTACCCTGATTTGAATCGGCTTGTGTAGTTGTAGGTGATGTGGTTTTCGGTGTTGTTTCGCCGGGGTGTTGGGTAATAACGTTAGTTGTACCTTGTGGAATTGTTGTGTTGGGAGTAGAAGTAACAGGTCCGGTCTGCCCCGGTTTTATTTGCTGTACGGTTGTACCGGGAAGAATAGTTTGTGCTTGAGTAGTTTTGTCATTTTTGACAGAGCTGCTTTCTTCTTTATTGTGAGCAGTAGTCTGTGTGGAGTTGTTAAAAAGCTTGTCCAATAAATTCTGCTTTTCTGTTGTGGTAATTGTAACGATTTGGGTTACGTCAATTATTTCAAAAACCTGTTCACCATTATTTTTGGTAACATTTTCACCATTATCGTTTGTTAAGGGGATAGTTTCAGTTGCTTTGATTATTGTGGTTCCGGCAGGCTTTAAATCATTTGTGTTTGATACCTTTAATGCATAAATACAAATACCGAAAATCAGCAACAGTACTAAAGCAATCGGTATATAACGCAAAAGATTTTTTTTCGGTTTATGTGTTGCAGGAACAGGTGGAATAACACTTGTTTTTTCTTTTGTAAACGATTTTAAATCAGTAAAGCAATGCAAACAAAAGGCTGCTTCTTCAGGAAGCGGCTTGTTACATTTAGGACACTTATTTTCCAATTTTTTATCCTCCGACAACGTACTCTTATAAAAGAGCATAAAGTTTTTTTAAAGAAAAGTCAAGTGGTCATTTTCTTTGAATTTTGGCTCAAAATCATAAAAAAGGCGTAGGTTCTTTTCCTTAATAATAAAAACAATAATATTAATTTTCAAAAAAATAAAAAATATGTCGTTTTGTACTCTGCCAGAGAATAGTATTTTCGTTCATAATTTGTTTAAATATATGTATGTTTTAAATCTTAATGGGGTTGTATATATGCAATACGTTGTTTCATTTATTTATGATTTGAGTTTTTCTCAAAAAAAGTTTGAGGATAAGGGTAAGGATTTTAAAATCGGCTCTTCTTCTAAGGATGATATTATTTGCGATAAGCTTAAGCAGTCACAAATTTCAATTAATTTTTCAGGTCAGACATTCAACGTTAACGCAAAGGATATTCAGGGTGCATCATTTTCAGATGTTCCCATTCCGAATATTATTGCAATAAATGGTGCTAAACCAATGTTCATTTATGTTGACTACGAAAAGCCGGCGTGCACTCAGACAATAAAAATACCGCATAACGGCTTTATCAGCATAGGCAGACGATCAACAAATAACGTTGTTATTAAAAACCGCTTTGTTTCAGGTGAGCATTGCATTATAAAAAGAGAAAACGGTATTTTTTATCTTGAAAATAAAAGTGAATCAAACGGAACATATCTTAACCAGATAAAAGCAACAAAATCAAAGCTTGTTACAGGCGATACAGTTCATATTTTTAACTATACAATTCGTCTTGACAGCGGCGAATTGTTTATTGAAAATGCAGGAAACGATATTTTGGTGAAAGATATTGAGTTTTCTGAAACAAATAAAAAGGGTACCGCTCACGTTAATGGTGAAAGAAGAGTTTACAGGCGTTCACCTCGTACTCAGGAGCAGTTGCCTTCTGAAGATATAATTCTTGCAGCACCACCATCAAAGCAGCAAAAGTATGAAAAGCCAAGGGGAATGTTATCATCCCTTGTAGGTACAGCGGCAATGTTCGGTACAAGTATGTTTACAGGTGGTGCCATGTCTGCGGCAATGTTGGCGGCACGTTCTTCAATGCTTATTATGCCGGCAACAAATATTGCCACACAAAAATCATCAGAAAAACGCGGAAAGAAAAAATCAGATGATTATGAGGCACTTCGTCAGATGCGCTTCGGTAATTATCTTAACGAGCAAAGAACACGTATTTTTTCAGTTGCAGAGCAGCAACGCAAAATAATAACCGATGAAAATCCATCTCCGGCAGATTGTATTGAAATAACAAGTCAGATGCGTCGTAACCTTTGGGAAAGAACACCTCTTGATCGAGATTTCCTTGATGTTCGTCTCGGTATGGGTTATGAGAATCTTTGTATTTCCATAAAAGACCGTGGTGAAGCATACGGTGTTGAGCTTGAGGATGACGATGCAAAAGAAATGTCTGCGATGCTCGTTGAAGAGTCAAAATATGTAGACAATATTCCTGTCAGGGTTTCTCTTAAAAAGAATACAACCATTGGCGTTATCGGTAACAGAGCAAAGGTTGTAAGTCAGGTTAAAAATATGGTAACCGAGCTTTGCACAATGCATTGCTTTTCAGATATCCGCATTGTGGGTGTTTTTGATGAAGAAGAGAAAAAACAGTGGGAATTCCTTAAATGGCTACCGCATATTTGGGATGAGAATAACAGTGTGCGTTACCTTTCTTTTGATAAAGAGTCAACACATGCTATATGCGAAAGCTTTAATGATATGCTTAAAGTGCGTATCAGAGATATGAAAGATGAGTTCGGTACGGCAAACAACGTACCAATCCCGTATTATATATTCATTCTCGGCTCTAAAAAGCAGATGGAAACAGAAGAGATTATGCCGAATCTGTTACATAATAATCCAAGGCTTGGTGTCACATCTCTCTTCCTGTTTGATGATATTTATAATCTGCCTAATGCTTGTAACTATATTATTGATGTAGATAATTTCCCAAGTGCATACGAGCGAAATAAGGTTAACAGCAAGTTCGTATTCAGTATGGATGAGGTAAAAGCCAACGAGTTCGACAAGTTTGCTCGTTTAATGTCCTCAATTGAGCTTAAGGGCTTTGCTTCTGCTGCAGATATTCCGAATTCTGTAACATTCCTTGAGGGTTACGGTGTAAAAACAGTTGAAGAGCTTAATATTCCTGAACGTTGGCAAAAGAATCTTGCGTATAAGACTCTTGCAGCACCTATCGGTGTTATGGGCGGTGAAAAAATATTCAGCCTTAACATTCGTGAAAGTAAAGGTAGTCCAAATGAACATGGCCCGCACGGTCTTGTAGCAGGTACAACAGGTTCAGGTAAATCCGAATTGTTGCAAACATGGATTTTATCAATGTGTGTAAACTTCCATCCTAATGAAGTAAACTTTGTTTTGATTGACTATAAGGGTGGCGGTATGGCAAACCTGTTAGAGGGTATGCCTCACGTAGTTGGTAAAATTACAAACATAGCATCTAATATCAAGCGTTCAATTATTTCTCTTAACAGAGAAAAAGAACGTCGTATGGCAGTGTTTGAAGCTGCAGGTGTCAATAATATTGATAAATATCACAAGCTTTATCACGAGGGCAAGGTTTCAGAGCCTCTTCCTCATCTCGTTATTTGTGCGGATGAGTTCGCTGAACTGAAAAAGGAAGAGCCACAGTTTATTGCCGACCTTGTTTCTGTTGCCCGCGTAGGTAGAACACTTGGTATTCACCTTGTTCTTGCAACACAAAAGCCGTCAGGTATTGTTGATGACCAGATTTCAGGTAACTCACGTTTCCGCCTTTGTCTTAAGGTTCAGGATGCAGGTGATAGCCGTGAAATGATTGAGCGTCCTGATGCTTCACGAATTACACAAGCAGGCCGATGCTACGTAAGAGTAGGTAAGGACGAGGTTCTTGAATTGTTCCAATCCTTCTGGAGTGGTGCACCTTATTACGGAAATTCTGGAGAAAAGGTTGAAAAAGGTAACCAGGTTTGTATTGTTGAAACAAATGGTCACAGAATTAAACCGCCTAAGAGCAAAAAACCGAAGGTTAAGGCAGAATATGATGAGCTTGCTGCAATCAATAAATATATTGCAGAGCTTGCTAAGGAGCAAGGCATACCTGAATTAAGGGGTCCTTGGCTTCCTGACCTTGAAGAAAATATTCAGCTTGACGAGGTTGTTTCATCTGCAGAAGGCTTTGATGGTACAAGGTGGAACGAAAATAAGCTTCCGTGGCTTAAGGTTCCTGTGGGTAAATACGATATGCCTGAGCTTCAGGACCAAGGTAAATTGTGTCTTGATTTTGCTCAGGACGGTCACTACGGTATTTACGGTGCATCAGGAACAGGTAAAACTGTGTTTTTAAAAACATTAACTACTTCACTTTGCCGCAATTATACACCTGAAGATGTGAATATTTACATAATTGACTGTGGCGGATGGAGTATGAATACAATGTCTGCATTTCCTCACGTTGGTGGTGTTGTTCTGGATGTTGAAGAAGAAAAAATGGCTAAATTCCAGAAGCTTATAAACGATGAGTTTGACAGGCGCAGAAAATTGTTTCTTGAAAATGTTGTAAGCTCACTTGCAGCGTATAGAGAAACAGTTGGCAAAATGCCGGCAATGGTTATTATGATTGATAACATAATGCCTCTCTTTGATTTGTACCCTGATATGGAAGATTTACTTATCAGAATTTCAAGAGACGGTGCCACATACGGTATTTATCTTGTGTTTACAGCTAATACAAATACAGGTATCCGTTACAAGATTATTCAGAATGTTAAAGGTGCCGTTGCTTTTGAGCTTACCGATAAAGGTGATTATTCAGGTATTGTCGGCAGAGTCGAAGGTAAGTTCCTTCCAAAAACAAGCGGCAGAGCATTCTACAAGGGTTCAAGTGCAACAGAATTCCAGACTGCTTGGTATGCAGATGGAGATAATGAGGTTGCGCGTGCTGCTCGTACAAAGGAATTGGCTTCACAAATGTGTAGTGTATGGGATGGTCCGTTACCTCGCGTTATTCCCGTTATGCCTGAAAAGGTCGAGTTCGGAGCAATTGCGCGTGAATATAAAAAGCGTCATACAATTCCTCTCGGTATTTCATTTGATGCAATTGATACTGCATTTGCAAAAATGCAAAAGCAATATTGCTTTATGGTAACAGGTTCAATCGGTTCAGGTAAATCTGCTTTACTTAAAAATATTGCAAAAACAATTTCTAATGAAGATAACCTTATGTATTTTATTGATAGCAGTAAAAATACGTTCTCGGATTTCCAATCATCTGCAACGGGCTACGCACTTGACAAGGATGATGAAGCAGTAAACAGAGTTATTCGTGAAATTGTAGGAATGCTTAATACACGTAAAGACGCACAGGTTGCAGCATCCTCAGAGCCGGGCTTTGATCCATCAGAGTTTATTTTGTCTGAAAAGCAAATTTGTATTTTCATTGATGATATTAATGAGTTTATTGAGTCTGTTGAAAATGAAACACGTAACTGGATGGATAATATTGCAAGACTTGCCGAGGATTTAGGCGTATTGCTTTTTGCAGGCGGCAGAATAGGTGATGTGAGCAAGCTTGCCGATATTGAACCGTTGACAAGCACTATTGTTAAGTATCAACACGGTTTATTGATGGATGGATCACCGTCAAATGCAGGCTTCTTTAACAATAACCTTCCGTTTACCGAGCGTGACCAGGTTTGTGGTCAGGGTAATGCATGGTTGTTTAACAATGGTTCTTGCGAAAAAATTAAGCTTCCGTAATGCTATAAGGAGTTAATTATGCCAAAATTTGAAATTGATACAGAAAAACTTCAACTGGCTGTACAGTTGTATGATTATTCACAAAAGCAAATAGAAGAATCGTTTTTTAAGTTTAAGTCGCTTAATAATGAGTTCCAGACAGATATGCAGCTGCAGCTGTCACCTGAATATCCTCAGATTCAGGAAATTGCAACAAGGTTTCTTAATTCTGCAAATATTCTCAATGACCGTATGCGTGAATTGTATTCTGTTTATTTGCGTATACCGGATGTTTTTGCTCAGCTTGAAGCAAGCAGCAAAAATCATCTTGAAGATGTTGTAGTCAGATCGGATTGTGCGCAAAGAAATATGAACGATGTTGCAGGAATCAGTCTTGATGTAGCTAAGCAAGAGGATGAAGAGGTTAAGACGTTTTCTGAAACATTCTATCTTGTTGAGAACAATAGCTTTAATATGTCTCTTGCAAGTACTGCTACTGCTTCAGGTATTATTGACGGAACGTATGCTGGTGAAGATGTTTTACAGTCAGATTTATTAGTTTCTGAGCAAGTCAGAAATTCAACAGTTTCCTTAGAGGCTTCTCTTATGGATTCTTTGGAGGAAGCAGAAAATGAATAAATGTACAATTAATGAGCTGGAAAAAATTGAAAAGAAAATTACTTTTCTCAAAAATATCTGGCCTGATGTTCAACTTGACGGAATAATAATTTTATCAAAATATCAGCTTCTTTGCCTTGGCGCTTTGCTGAAAAAGCCTGTTATTCCGGGCATTACACCTGTATATAATCTTGATGATGCAAAGGTTAATTCAGCTCTTAAGGGCTTACAGAAAAAACAGATTTATTTTCCACGTTTTTCCGGTGTAGGCGAGGTTGACGAGAATGTTGCACATCTTATCAATGAGCTTTGCGAAAAAGGTGAAAAGCGCGAGGTAATTTTTAACAACAGAGCAGGCAAAGTCGTGAAATTCTTTTTCGCCTTTGATGAAGATGATACTATTTTGATTTTCAAATTATCTGAAGGTAATTATGTTATTTGTACCTGTACAGGTGCATTCAAAGAGGGCAGTTTCTTTGAGGCCGGTGAAATCAGTGCAGATGTTGTAAAAAATTTAAAAAAAGAATTAACTCAATCCTTAGGTGCAAACAACGTTAAAGAAAAACTTAGTGCTCTTAATAACGATTCAATGTTTGTAAATGGTATATACGATTGTCTTACAGGTAAAGCAAACAACGGTATGTTCTGCAAATATAATTTTGACGGTTTAAAATTTAATTGCTTTGAATCAGGCTTCGTTGTTTGCGGTAATGGTTCAGGCGGAACAATAAAGTTAAGAAAGTGAAGTAGTAAATATGATAATAATTACGTTAACTAATCAACGCAGAGATTTTTCTTACGATTTAGAGGTTCCTACCGATGAACCGTTAGAAAAGCTTTATGCTGACATTATTGAAACGTTAAGTACGCAAAATCCGCAGTTTTTAGCATACAATTCTCAGATGCGTTTGTATGCACTTCGTATTCAAAGGTATATGCTCCCGGGCGAAACCTTAGATTCTTGCGGAATACTTAACGGTGACTATTTATTATTGGGTTGAGGTGAATTTTATGACACAAGAAATTATGTTTGCCGATATGCTTAATCACTATTCCTTAAAAATAACAGAATTAAGTGATGTTCTTGCAGATGCGGTATCAAAGCTCAATATGTGTGTGGTTTTAACAGAAGAATCATGGAAAAGTCCGTCTGTTGTTAAGTTCAATGACAGAATTATAGAATTACAAAAACAAATTAAAGATATGGATTCTGCATTAGGTGAAATGTCTATGATTTTCAGCGCAATTAAAAATGCTGAATTGGAGGCTCAGACAGAGCAGCTCGCGCAAAATGCAGTTTCCGATCAGGAATAGACGTTAAAGAGGCAACTCTTTTACGATATACATTATTAATATAGGAGGTGAATCGATAATGGCACTTATTCAAGTTACTCCTGATTTACTTAAGGGTAAAGCAAATGAACTTCGCGGTTTAAAAGGACAACATGATGAAGCAATGAGCAAAATGAAAACTCTCATTACAAACCTTAATGAGGTTTGGAAAGGTGACGCTCAAACAGCTTTCCTTAACAAATATGAAAGCATGCAGTCAACATTTACAAACTTCTCACAAATGCTTGAAGACTATGCAAAGCTTATGGACAACGCTGCTCAGCAGATGGGCGACCTTGATACAAACCTTGCAAGCAAAATGTCTAGCTTCGGTTCTTAATTAGGCCAAAACCAAGCCTCGTGTATACGAGGCTTGGTGCTGAGTCAAGTTTTGTGCAAAGTGTACTCGTTAATTTTGCAGAAAATTTGAAATAAAGGAGAATGGTATGAATATAAAAATTGATACAGATGTATTGTTGAGATGTAGCAATACTCTTTTAAATGTTAATTTTGAATTACAAGAAAATATGAATAAAATAGAGAATCTTATCTTAGGTTTGGGCAACGAGTGGCAGGGCGATGCCGCCAAGGCTTATCAATCAAATATTTTGTTTGTAAAAAAACAGTTTGAGTATATGAATGAATTCATTACTGATTATGCTCAGAATCTTAAAAATGTTTCAGATATGTACGA
>JAZUMM010000079.1:0-3092 GCA_045603625.1 Acutalibacteraceae bacterium
ACTTTAAGCGGGTCACCTGTTCTACCCCAGTGGATCGGAGCGTTTCTGTCGCCTGTTTCTGCTACAGTACCAATGTATACAACCTTAACTGCATCCGGGTCAGGTTGAGCTTTAACAGCATTAACAATATTCTGTGCAGCAGTAACGTTTGTTTTTTGTGTTTTTACAGGATAATAGTCTGCAGCAGGAGAAACCATACCGCCAACGTGAAGAACATAATCTGCACCTGTAACCATATCAAGAACATCTTCGTAATTTGTAAGGTCACCCCAAACAAATCTTACTGAAGGGTCATTTTCGTACTGTGCAAATTTTTCACGATTCTTTTTACTGTCCCTGTTAAGAAGAACAATGTTGAACTCGTTTTTTCTTGCATACAACTCTAAAAATCCCTGGAAACCCATAGTACCTGAAGAGCCTGTAAGCGCAACTGTTTTTTTCTGCATAAGAAAACCTCCGATTTTCTATTTTTTCATACACAATAATTATAAAAAATTTATCAATATTTGTCAACGGAATACATACAATTATTACCATTTTCAGTTTTTAATTCGTAAGTTCTTTTTTATTTTTACGCTTACACGCTCTGCAATAAAACTGTATTTGCGTAAAATCAGGTCATACATAATGAACATTACATTGGCAAGCCCCAATAAAATCGGGATTGTTGCTTTGCCGAATTCCTTATATTCTTCGGCAGAAAGCCCGAAAACGAATACACCTGTTACGCCCACAAGTACGGCAGAAGCATTAAAAAGAACAAATTGAATTATTATTTTTAAAATTGAAGGCAATTTTATTAAATACTGCTTTATTATAGGATAATAACCAAAGAAAAACGCATACGCCAAAACTGCCTCTTTATCCGTTACCAACAAAAGAGATAAAACGGCAGTTGCCACGAATGTTCCTGCCGCCCATTTTTTGTTGCACACGTAATCAACAAGAAGCACGGCAATGCCTGTTATTAGCGGAATGACATACATAAAAACAGGAATAAGAGTTGTAATTGACATCAACACAACGGATACCGCGGTTATCATACCGCAAAAAGCAGTAAATTTTGCTTTATTCATCAGTTTATAACAACCTCGTGACCTGTACGTGCAGATTCATAAACCGCATCAAGAATTTTCATAATTTCAACGCCATCCTCGGCAGGAGCGATACAAGGAGTACCATTAAGCACACAATCAACAAAATGGTTGATTTCTCTACAGAAAAGACCATCAAAAGAAAGGCTTGTATCGTTATTAAAGCTTAAATCAACAAGATAACCGTTTTCCTGACTGAATATTTCAACCTGAGGGTCAAGCTTAGCACCTGCTTTTGTACCAAAGAACTGAATATTTCCTTCCCCATTTTTAATGTTAAGAGAAAAGCTCGCTTCAACGGAAAGAACAAGTCCGTTATCAAAACGAATAAGTGCAGTTGCAAGGTCTTCTACATCACAGATATCCTCTGCACCTGCAGAAACTGATGTGTAGCCTTTACCTGTTTTAATATCAGGGCGATTAAAAAGCTTTTGGAAGGTTGCACCGTAAACGGATACAGGCTTCGGATTACCGCAAAGATATCTGGAAAGGTCAATAACGTGAACACCCAAGTCAATAAGCGGACCACCGCCTGAGCGTGATTTATCGCCAAACCATCCGCCCGGGTTACCGTTACGGCGAAGATAGGTTGCCTTTGCATAATAAATTTCGCCGAATTTGCCTGAATCAATAAAATCACGCATAACGTCAGCATCGTTACCGTAACGTCTTACAAATCCGATTTGAAGATGTCTGCCACTTTCCTTTGCGGCTTTAAGCATTGCTTCTGCCTGTTGAGTATTCATTGCCATAGGCTTTTCGCAAATAACGTCTTTACCTGCATTAAGCGCAGCAATTGTACATTCTGCATGGGCTGCGTTCCATGTGCAAACACTCACAATATCTATTTCAGGTAATTTTTCAAGCATTTCATCTTTGTCAATAAAGCATCTTTCTTCAGGAATGCCGTATTTTTCTGCCATCAACCTGAGTTGTTTTTCATTAATATCGCAAAACGCATACAGCTCAACATCGGGATTCTTAATATAACCGTTAATATGTTCATTGGAAATTCCGCCAACGCCTATAACGGCTGCTTTTAACTGTTTCATAAAAATACCTCCAGAGGATTTATAAATTACAAAAAAAGTATAACATTTTAATATAAAAATCGCAATAGAATTATAGACAAACAAAACACTTTGATTTATAATATCTAAAAAAACAAGAAAAGAGTTTTTGATATGCCATATTTATACGAAATGCACGCTCATGTCAGTGAAGTTTCTACCTGTGCAAGAGTCAAAGCAAAGGATTTTGTTGCACTTTATAAAGATACTGATTATGCAGGCATAGTAGTTACCGACCATATAAATTTTGATACATTTGCTAAAATAGGTCTTGGTGATGCAGACTGGGACACAAAGATTGACCATTTTCTTACAGGCTACAAGGCAGTTAAAGAGGCTGCCGGTGATAAGCTTGAAGTAATTCTGGCTGCAGAAATTCATTTTTATTGCAACCCCAATGATTACCTTGTATACGGTATCACCGAAGAATTTTTACGTTCATACGGCGACCTTATGGCAATGACACCTGAAGAATTTTCAAAAATTGCTCACGAAAACGGTCTTATTTTTATACAGGCTCATCCGTTCAGAAGAGATTCCATTGTTACAGATTGGAAAATTCTTGACGGATATGAAATTTTCAACGGTAATCCGCGCCATTACTCCTGTAACCCTATGGCAGAGGCCTGGGCAAAATACCACAACAAAACAGTTGTTACATCCGGCTCAGACTTTCATGAAATTGAAGATGCTTGCCACGGCGGTGTTTATTTTGAAAACAAAATCACAACATCTGAAGAGCTTGTAAAGGAGCTTAAAAGCGGAAACTACACGCTGAAAAAAGATAAATTCAAGCATACTCGTCCTGAATAAAAGAATATTAATTAAATCATGACCACCCGTCAAACGGGTGGTTTGCTCAACCCTAAAAGGGTATGATACCGGCCGGCGTCTCAAGGCGCTGGCTTTCTCTATGTTCAAGCCTATT
>JAZUMM010000080.1:0-5400 GCA_045603625.1 Acutalibacteraceae bacterium
ACTTGTTCTTAAATTAAAGAACAAGTGATTTTTTATTATGCCAAAAGTTTTGTGCATTATCATAAAACATTTTATTTACCATATCGGAAGAAAACCCCATATTAATTAATTTGCAATACACACCTTCAAGCTTTTCTACTCCGCAAAAATCCTTATGCATTTCACAACCGTCATAATCACTACCCAAGGCAACTACATTTTCACAATCCACAGATAAAAAGTATTCCATCTGTTGTGCTAATGCATCTGTACCCTTTTTGTTATTTTCAATAAAATCAGCACAAAAATTCAAGCCGATAATTCCACCGCGCTCCTTTATTGCTTTTATCTGATACTCAGATAAATTACGATGACGAGCATAAAAATTATCTATAATATCTGCATTGGAATGAGTTGCTATAACAGGACCTTGCGTGCAACTTAAAACATCCTTAAAGGTTTGACGGTTCAAGTGAGAAACATCTATCACAACTCCCACTTCATCACAGGCTTTAATAAAATCTCTGCCAAACGAGGTTAAGCCGCCTTCTGAAAATGCACCTGCGCCTATTTCATTATTTCCGTTCCAGGTAAGTGTAACTATTCTTACACCTTTTTCATATGCATTATATAAGCCATCAATTGTACCTCCGCAGCCTGATGCGCCCTCAAGAGAAAGAATTGCCTTGACCGGAGTTACAGCTGCCGAATTATACATAGATACTAAATCTGCATTACAGGAAATTTGATTATAAAAATAATCTGATACATTATTAAAATAACTTACCGCCTCTTTTCCTCTTAACTCATCAGGAATCCACACGGCAAATACCTGTGTAACAAAATCATATGATTTGCACCTATCTAAAGAAAAGTGCAAATCATTATTTTTTAACATTTTATTTTGTTTATAGCATTCACCTATTGTATCACAATGTAAATCAAAAATTTTCATAAAACCTCAAAACGCATTAATAATATGGTTTACACTTTCAACCTTACGGTCTTCTGTTATAATAACCTCAACAATATCAAAGGTATATTCATTTTTTAATTTACCTTTGCTCATATATGCGGCGGCAGTACTGCGAATATTTTCTTGCTTTGCAAAATCAACCGCAGAAGACGGTGGCAACATTGCTCCCGACGTACGGGTTTTGACCTCAACGAAGCTGATTACCTCATCTTTTATAACAACTATATCAATTTCGCCCACAGATGAAGAAAAGTTACCGCTTAACACATCATAACCTTTCTCCCTCAGATGACGAGCGGCAATCTGCTCACCAAAAGCACCTAAAAGTCTTGTATTCATTTATTATCTTCCCCAAGAATTTTTTTAAGAAAGCTTCTTCTGTGTACAGGAGAAACACCATACTTTTCTATCATTTCATAATGAAGCTTAGTGCCGTAGCCTTTGTGCTTTTTGAACTCATATTCAGGATACTGCTCTGCAATTTCCATCATAAATCTATCCCTGCTGACCTTTGCTATAATTGATGCAGCAGCCACTGACATACACTTACTGTCACCTTTAATTATTGTGACCTCTGTTACGCCTGTTTTAGGGTACTGATTACCATCAATATATGCAAAATCAGGCTTAATATTCAACCCCTCTACTGCCCTTTTCATTGCAAGAAAGGTGGCATTAAGAATATTAATATCGTCTATTTCTTTTTCTGTTGCAATACCTACAGAATAGGCAACGGCATCTCTCACAATATCATCATATACCAAATCACGCTTCTTTTCAGATAACTTTTTGGAATCGTTGAGAATTTCGTGAGAATAATTTTCAGGTAATATTACTGCGGCAGCAAAAACAGGACCTGCAAGCGGTCCGCGACCTGCTTCATCCACACCGCAAACAACCTTATATCCCTTTTTGTGAGCCTCTGTCTCATATGAAAAATCAAGCATAGTTACACCTCAAAAAAATAAAACCTAAGGAATTAACCTTAGGTTTATTTTATAATAATTATTCAGGGAATTCAAGAGTCAGTCTGCCCAATTTACCGCCACGATATTCATCAAGAAGCATAACTGATGCCCTTTCGTAGTCTATTTCACCGCCGGAAATAAGCATACCACGTTTACGACCAATCATTTCAAGAATTTCATAATCTTCTTTATCACCGAAATCAGCTATTTTAAATCTTTCTGTCAATCTGTCGGAATAACCGTTTTTCAAGAAGGTTATCAGACGGAGTGCCATTGTTTCGGTATCAAGAATTTCATCTTTAACAGAGCCGATAAAGGCTAATTTATCACCAACCGATTTATCTTCAAACTTTGGCCACAAAACGCCCGGAGTATCAAGAAGCTCTATACCGCTACCAACTGCAAACCAACTGTTAGAACGTGTAACGCCGGGTTTATCGGCTACCTTTGCCCTGTTTCTGCCTGCCATTTTGTTAATAAATGAGGATTTGCCTGTGTTGGGAATACCAACAACCATAACGCGTAACGGTTTACCTACCATACCCTTTTCGGTATTTCTTTGAATTTTATCTTTAAGAACATCGCGTACTAAGGGAAGATAAGCATTAAGACCTTTACCTGAACGGCAATCCACCGGAAGTGCGTAAATACCTTTATTTTTATAATACTTTACCCAAAGAGATGTTGCTTTTTCATCTGCAACATCGCACTTATTAAGTAAAACAATTCTCGGCTTATTGCCGATCATTTCTTCAAGCTCAGGGTTAGAGGAGCTCATAGGAATTCTGGCATCAACAATTTCGGTTACCAAATCAACGAAAGGTAAGCTCTCTTTAATTAACCGACGTGTTTTTGCCATATGGCCCGGGAACCACTGAACCACTTGTTTTTGTGCATCATTCATAATCGTATATATCAAATTCGCCAAACGGTAAAACTCTTATAAATGCCTTACCGAGAATTTGCCTTTCATCAATAGGACCAACCAAATCCGAACGACTATCTGATGAACCGTTTCTGTTATCTCCCATACAGAAAAGATAACCTTCGGGAACCTCGTAAGGGAATTCACGATATTCACCCTTCATAATAAGATAATCTTCTTTAACGTATGGTTCATCCAATGCTTCACCGTCAACATAAACAGTTGCAGTATCGTAATCAATATCAACTGTCTGACCACCGACTGCAATAACCCTTTTTATAAGTGGCTTTTGGAAATAAGTTTCTGCAGTTACAACTACAATATCACCCTGAACATATTCTGTTTTATTATAGGTTAGAAGCCAATCACCGTGTTGGAGTGTATTGGTCATTGACTCACCATCTACACCAACAAGCCTGAATGCAAATGTAAATACAAGGGCAATTATAACAAAAGAGCCCATAACTGTTGATACAAGGTCATATACAGTTAAATAAAACTTCTTTTTGCCGTTTTCACCCGATTTTTCTATTTGCTCATCGGTAATAACCTCTTCCTCTGAAGAAGCTACTGATGACTTTTCTTCACTTTCGCCAAAAGAAATTTCACCATCAACAATCTGAAATTCTTCCGCTGTATCGTTATCAATTACAACCTCTTCAGCAGAAGAACTGTTTTCTAAATCAACAGCTTCGCTGGTAATTTTATTTTTTTGTTTATCCATAATTATTCAACCGTCCAATCACCGATTGGGAAAAATCTGAATGCTACTTTTCCTACAATATCTTTTTCATCAACAAAGCCGACCTTTGTAGAACGGCTATCAAGAGAATATGCTCTGTTATCGCCCAAAACAAACACTGTTCCCTCAGGAACGGTAAGCGGAAAAGCTACGTCTTTTGCCTGAGTTGTTAAATCATCTGCATAATGCTCTTCTTTACCGTTAACGGTAACAATACCTGTTGTAAAATTAATATCAACAACATCACCACCAACGGCAATAACACGTTTGATTATTGGCTCATTAAGGTTACCTGCATCGGATATAACAATAATATCACCTTGTTGTGGCTTGTAACCAAAATTTGAAACAACAACCTTATCGTCAGGCTGAAGAGTAGGCTTCATAGAGCTGCCGTCTACTGTAAACACACGGAAACAGAAAAGGAATAATACCGTAACAACAACGAGAGCAGCAATACCTGACTCAAAAACCTCAAAAATCGTTAATTTTGATTTAGGCGCCTTCTTCTTTTTGGGGGCATCATTTTCCGAAGAAAGTGAAATGCTGTATTCTTCAACTTTACGCAAAGTGCTCACCTCTTAAATACGAATAGATTTATTATACACCTTTTTTTATACAAATAAAAGATTAAACTTAATATTTTTTACAAAAATAAAGAATAAAGGGCAGATATATCTATCTGCCCTGCTCTTTCGACTGTAATCAGCCGATTTTTTCCTTAACCTTAGAAGCCTTACCAACTCTGTCACGAAGATAGTAAAGTTTTGCTCTGCGAACTTTACCGCGACGAATAATTTTAACGTCTGCAACGTTTGGTGAGTGGATTGGGAATACTCTTTCAACACCTACGCCGTATGATACACGACGAACTGTGAATGTTTCAGAGATACCGCTACCGTTCTTAGCAATAACTGTGCCTTCGAACTCCTGAATTCTTTCTCTCTCACCTTCACGAATCTTAACACCGATACGAATAGTATCACCGATTTCAAATGAAGGCTTCTCAGCCTTAAGGCTGTCTTGTGCAATGAGTTTTAATGCGTCCATAATAATCCTCCGTTTTTTTCAAGCGTTCATACCGGTATATACCGCAGCGGACCGCCAGCTTTAATGTTGCCATTAATTGCCGTTGACACCTATTCGGGTAACAACGCACACATAGACTTGACTATAATATCATAACACTTTTAAAAAATCAATAGTTTTTACTAAATATTTTTACTTTTTATATAATCAAAGGCTTGAATATTTGTGCAATAATACACATCCGCTTTTCCGCTGATGCGTTTACAAAACTCCTCAAGAAAACCCCAATCATCATTAACGTCAAACTCATAGGTATGACCCCAGACGTAAAATAATTTAATCTCCTCTGTTTTCATATTTTCAAACTCATCCCAAAGTGATAAAAGCTTTTCTTTATCGCGGAGAAAGTGCGTTGTGGGATTAAATATGTATAGATTTTTCTGCAAATCAAAATTATAAGTAGGTACAGTTGTTCGGGCATATTCAACCTGAGTATTGTTTTTTATTACCTCAGATACATCAATATTGTGATTTACTCCTCCACCGGGATACGCAAAGCCACGAACATTATAGCCTACTAAGTCTGAAAGATTTTTACGGTCTTCTTCTACCTGACGTACAATTTCATCAACAGTTGCATCCGGTAAAAAAGGGTGCGTTAATGTATGAGATGCAACCTCGTGCCCCTGATAGATTTGTGACACTCTGTTTTTGGGAACCTTAGTATGATTAATTCTTTTACCGTCTATGGTAAGAAAGCCATCTTTTCCGAAAAGCTCTG
>JAZUMM010000081.1:0-2717 GCA_045603625.1 Acutalibacteraceae bacterium
AATTATGAATATTTTTGATATATTAAAAATGTTAGGCGGACTCTGTCTTTTTATGTTCGGTATGAATTTTATGGGCGAATCCCTTGAAAGACGTGCAGGCGGAAGCCTGAAAAATCTACTTGGTAAGCTTACAGACAGCCGAATAAAAGGCTTCCTTACAGGCATGGGAATTACTGCTGTAATACAAAGCTCTTCTGCCACAACGGTTATGGTTGTTGGATTTGTAAACTCAGGTCTTTTAACACTCAAGCAATCCATCGGTATAATTATGGGTGCTAATATAGGTACTACAATTACATCGTGGCTCCTCAGCTTAGGCGGTATATCCAGCGACAACATATTTGTACAGCTTCTCAAGCCGACGTCTTTTACTCCTGTACTTGCACTTATTGGTATAATTATGACCATGGCAGGTAAAACAACCAAAAAGAAAGATACAGGTAACATACTTCTGGGATTTGCAACTCTTATGTTCGGTATGGATACTATGTCAGGTGCAGTTAAAGGTCTTGCAGACGTGCCACAATTCCAGGAATTATTTATATTATTCAAAAATCCGATTTTAGGCGTGCTTGCAGGTGCTGTTTTAACTGCAATTATTCAATCAAGCTCTGCATCAGTCGGTATTTTACAGGCATTATCAGCAACGGGCAGTATTTCCGTTGGTGCATCAATCCCGATTATTATGGGTCAGAACATCGGTACATGTGTTACTGCTCTGCTCTCATCCTTCGGTTCAAACAAAAATGGTAAACGAGTTGCAGTTGTTCACTTATCATTTAACGTTATTGGTACGTTAATTTGTCTTGCATTATTCAGTACGGCTTCTGCAATTTTCAAACCTGCGTTATTTAATTCATCTGCAAATCATTTAAGTATTGCTGTTTCACACAGTGCTTTTAATATTATATGTACTGCTATTCTCTACCCCGCTTCCTCTTTACTTGAAAAACTTGCCAACAAGTTTGTTCCTCAAACTGAAGATGAAAAAGAAGAAAAAATTGAAATTGACGAAAGACTTCTGCAAACTCCGTCTATTGCTCTTGAGCAATGTAATACTCTTGTAAGACAAATGGCAACAAAAACACTCAACGGCTACAAAAAAAGTATTCAACTGCTCAACGATTATGATTCTGCCACTGCCGACAAGGTACGTAAAACCGAAAAGCTTGCGGACAAGTACGAAGATACCCTGGGTACCTTCCTTGCAAAGCTCAGCACTCACCCAATAAGTGATGAGGATAGCCGTTTATCTGCCGTACTTCTTAAGGTAATTGGTGATATTGAGCGAATCTCCGACCATAGCGTTAATATTGTTGAAGCCGCAGAAGAATTAAAAGAAAAGAATATTGATTTAACAGATGGAGCAAGAAAAGAGCTTGCACATATTTTAAATGCAGTTGAAGAAATTCTTGACCTTTCATACAATGCATTTATTAATAATGATTACGATATGGCAACAAAGGTTGAACCCTTAGAGCAGGTTATTGACGAGCTTAAAGAATATCTGAGAGACTGCCATATAAGAAGATTACAACGTGGCGAATGTACAATAGAAGCAGGCTTTGTCTGGTCCGATTTGCTTACAAATTTAGAAAGAACATCTGACCACTGTTCAAACATTGCCCTTTGCATTATAGATGCTAAAGACCACAATATGAATCACCACGCTTCCGGTAAAAAAATCAAAAAGGACAAAGAACACTTTGTTACTCAATATTACGAATATGCAGAAAAATATGCATTTACAGATTAAAATTAAGGTTTCCTCAACGGAAACCTTAAAATTTTACACAAAAATAGCATTTTTCAAACACCAATTTATAACATATTTTTAGAACATTTCACTTATTAAAAAAAAATGAATTATTATTCTTGACATTCTGTCTTTTGAGATTTAAAATTCTATATGTAATTAAAGTTTAAAGCCACTTTTTGTGAGCAGTTAAAGGAGAGATTTATTATGACAAAACTCTACGAAGGTAAAACAAAAGACGTTTTCCAGCTTGAAAACGGTAATGTATTACTTAAGTTTAAAGATGATTGCACAGGTAAAGACGGCGTTTTTGACCCGGGCGAAAATGCTGTTGGCCTCAAAATTGACGGCATTGGTAAAGAAAACCTTAAAACATCTATTTACTACTTTGATATGCTCAAAGAAGCAGGCATTAAAACTCACTACGTAAGTGCAGATATTGATAACGCTACTATGGAAGTTCTTCCCGGTAAAGTATTCGGCCACGGTCTTGAAGTAATTTGCAGACTTGTTGCAACAGGTAGCTTCATCCGTCGTTACGGTGAATACATTGAGGACGGTACAGTGCTTGAAGGCGGCTACGTTGAATGCACATTTAAAAACGATGCTAAAGGCGACCCGCTTGTTACAGGCGAAGGCCTTGCAGCACTTGGTGTTATGAGCCCTGAAATGTTTGAAAGCATGAAGGAACAAACTCTTAAAATCACAAAGATTATTGCAGATGACCTTAAAACAATCGGTCTTGACCTTTGGGATATTAAATTTGAATTTGGTTACAACAACGGTGAAGTTATTCTTATTGACGAAATCGCATCAGGTAACATGAGAGTTTACAAAGGCGGTACAATCGTTGAACCCGTTGAACTTACAAAACTTATTCTTAACAGATAATCTTAAAAGCTCCGCGATGCGGAGCTTTTTTAATTCGTAATGCTTAATGCTTAATGCGTAATTATTGGGA
>JAZUMM010000082.1:0-3180 GCA_045603625.1 Acutalibacteraceae bacterium
ATTTTATACTAATAGTCAAGGAAAATAAGTCTAAAAAAGAAATTTTCGTGTTGATTTTATAAAAAAATTCTAAAAATTATATATTTATTTTTGTGCACTACAAAAATCAGGATTTATATATTCTTTCAATTTCATCAAGAATTTTATCTGCCTGTGTTTTTTCATAAACATATTCAGGTGAATTGCGCACACTTTTTTTCTTCCAGAATTTTAGTAATTCCGGGTACACAAGAAGTGATTCAAATGCAAAACTACCGCCGTACATTGCCTGTAATAATCTTATTAAATCACAAGGGTCAGAATTATCTGTATTAAATAAACAGCCTTTTTGCACTGTATACAAGCAAAGATTTTTTGCAGTTTCCTTATCTGCAGCTTCATCACAGGTTAAAATTGCATCAATACGCCTTTCAACCTCCTCCAAGGGCAAAAGAAATGCATCTGCCATCATTATACCAATTTCTTTTTGGTTAAAACCGCGTTTCCTGAAAGCGCCTATAAACGATGCAACAATGAGACCTGCCGCATCATCCTGCTTATCTATGCCTGTTTTACTGTCAATTATCCATTGAGGTACATTATTATTTTCCAAAAAAATCACCAGAACAATTATATCACTTAAAAAGTTAATTACAAGTTATTTGTTAAAAATGCATCATACATCGTTTAAAAAATAACTTTTATTGACTTTTATATTTGCGTAAATTATAATCAGATTGCAATCAATAAGTGGTGGAGTCTGGCATAACTTAAAAAGTTATTTATTAGGTTGCAAGGTTTAATCCTATTCTGCCACTCTGTTTACAGGGTGGCTTTTTTCCACCGGATTGGAGTTTTTTATGAGTCAAATTACTATTGTAGCACTTGTTCTTTTTGCTATCACCTACATTCTGATGATGGCATTCCAAAAAATCCGTCCACATATTGTTGGTGTTTCTGCCCTTATATTTGTTATATTAGGCGTTATTGCACAAGCGAAACCGGATTTATTCGGCGCCGGATTTTTTGAGCTGAATGACGGAAGCTTCCAATATTCTGTTCTGGATGCTTTAAACAACATTGACTGGAACGTTATTATGATGATTGCCGGTACAATGGGAACGGTTTATTTGTTCATAGAATCAAAAATGCCCCAGCTTTTATCAGACATACTTATTTCAAAAATGCCTAATATGAAATGGGTTATTGTTGTAATTTCACTTTTTGCAGGTATTGTTTCTGCATTTGTAGATAATGTTGCAACTGTTCTTATGATTGCTCCGGTTGCTCTTGCATTCTGTAAAAAATTAAATGTTTCTCCTGTTTCCGCAATTATATGTATTGCAGTTTCAAGTAACTTGCAGGGTGCTGCTACACTTGTTGGTGATACAACATCAATTCTTCTTGGTAAAGCCGCAAACCTTGACTTCTCATCATTTTTTGTTGATAAAGCATTGGACGGTTCATCGAAGCCCGGTATGTTCTGGATTGTTGAGGCAGGTGCCGTAGTAAGCGCTCTTATTATTCTTTTCATGTTCCGAAAAGAAAATAAGCCTATTGAATTTACATCTCGCACAAAGGCTGAGGATTATGTTCCCACATATCTTCTTATTGGTACCGTTGTGGCACTTATTGCAGTTTCATTCATACCGTACAAGGATAATGCTGCAGAAGGTCAATTCTACAAGCCGGATATTACAAACGGCCTTATATGTATACTTTTCTTTGTTATCGGTATACTCAGAGAGCTTGTGTTCAAGAAAAATAAAGAAATTGTCAAAAACGCTTTCAAGGAAATTGACTATTACACCATTGCACTTCTCACATTCCTCTTTATTGTTATAGGCGGTATTGAAGCAGCAGGAGTTATTGACGTTATAGGCAAAGCAATCGGTAGCCTTGGCTCAGGCTCCGTATTCAAGGTATTCTCCATAATACTTTGGATGTCCGTTCTTCTTTCTGCATTTATAGATAATATCCCTTACACCGCAACAATGCTTTCTATAATTCCTGTTATTGCACAAGGCTTCCCGGAAGTTGACCCAAAGCTTTTATATTACGGTCTTCTTTGCGGTGCAACGCTTGGTGGCAACCTTACACCAATCGGTGCAAGCGCCAATATTACAGGCATCGGCATTCTTCGTAAAGAGGGCTACGAGGTAAAAGCCACTACCTTTATGAAATATGGCGTTCCGTTTACACTCGCAGCTGTTACAACAGGCTACGTTCTTCTCTGGATTATCTGGGGAGTATAATATAACACAAAAACGGTCAGGCAATTAACTTGCCTGACCATTTTATTTTAATTTTATTTAAATTTCAGGAATTTCAATTTCAATTTCTCTGCCAAGATCAGAAGATGTTGCAATACCTGAAATAATTGCCTGATTATAAATAATCTGACTTGTAGGAACAGGAGAAGGAAGATTGAACTCAATAGCATCAATAAATGAACGGATTTTCTTATCAAAGTTGTCACCGTCATTTTCCATTTCAGGAATAACAGTTTCAACACATTCACCTGCTATATTGTGGTAAATTGTCATTGGGCCACCGATTGAACCGTTCCAGCATTCTGTTGACGAAATTCTGAGACCGCCTTCTGTACCCATAATGATTGTATCACCGGGAGTATCACAATGCATTGCCCAAGCAATTCTGAAGTCAAGTGTAATACCGCCTTCAAGACGAATATATGCAGCAGCAAAGTCATCAACGCCAAATACCTCTGTATATTCAGGTTTTTGAAGATATTCAGGCTTTTTGCCAAAAAGGCCTGCCTTAAAGCCTGTAACTGTAAGTGGCTTCGGATAACCGATTGCATTAAGAACCATATCAAGTGAATAACAACCAATATCACCCAATGCACCAAGACCTGCAGTATCCTCCTGAATGAAAGATGTACCGAAAGGAGTCGGTATACCCATTCTTCTGCCGCCACCTGTCTGGATATAATAGATTTTACCAAGCACACCGCTTTCACAAATCTTTTTAACCATTTTCATATTCTCGTCAAAACGAGGCTGGAAGCCGATTGAAAGAATTTTTCCGCTCTTTTTCTCTGCCTTGCAAATATCAACTGCTTCTTCCATTGTAACACACATTGGCTTTTCAAGAAGAACGTTAACACCGTGCTCGAGAGCATAAATTGTACAAGGAGCGTGCTGACGGTTATATGTACAAACAGAAACTGCGTCAAGG
>JAZUMM010000083.1:0-6429 GCA_045603625.1 Acutalibacteraceae bacterium
TCATTGTTGACAATTGCAATATTTATATTATAAAACTCATCTTAGCATTTATGGAAATGGGGAAAACAAATGAAAGTTCTTGCATGTGAAATATGTGGCAGCAATGACCTTGTAAAACAAGAGGGTTTGTTTGTATGCCAGTATTGTGGTGCGAAATATTCGCTTGAAGAAGCACGCAAAATGATGGTAGAAGGTACAGTACGTATTGACCATTCAAGTGAATTAACAAATCTTTATAAAGCTGCCCGTAACGCAAGAGAAGCTTCGGATGAAGAAAGTGCTATACGACATTACGAAAAAATCAGCGGTATGGACCCTGACAGCTGGGAAGCAACCTTTTATCTTGTTATTTTAAGAACAGAAAACATAAAAAACAATCAGATTGAATCCTCTGCAATAAATGTGCAAAACTGCTTACCGCGAGTTTTCAAAGCTATTAAAGAGACTGTTCATAATGACGAAGAACGCAAAAAAATTATTTGGGAGGTTGCCCGGCAATGCCATGAAACTGCTACATGGCTCACATCTGCGTCTCACTCCTTTTATTCAACCGTTACAAAGGGCTCGGGGCTTATGGCATTAACAGGCATTATGGGTGCTATTTCTTCCGCATCATCTGTTGGAGAAGCTTTAAATGAGGATAGTGACCGTTGCCTTGCCGCTGCAAACATTTTATGTGTCTGCGGTAACACCATTGAAAAAACCTTTGATATGAACGATACCGATTACCGTTCACTTGCAGTATGGTGCTGGACTAAAATGATGAATTTCCACACAGAATACTCTACATATCACACAACTCAAACTCTTTTTTCTTTTGAATCTGTACAAAAATTCAACGGAAAAATAGCACAGTATTCAATGGCACCGGGAGCTCAACCAAACAATATACAAAACACGTATGCTCCTGTTTACACACAGGCTCCTGTAAACACACCGGCGCCACCGCCAATGAATGCACCTATGTATGCACCGCCACCACCGCCAATTAATCCTAATCTTGTTCCTCTTACTATCCATTTTGACGGTAATGCAGGCGGATTCAGTCAGCTGGCGTACAGTATAGATAATGGCCCGAAAATAACTTTATATAAAAAAGGATTTAATCAGCATCCCCTTCCTTTTGGAAATCACGTTATATCCGTGCTTAATCCTATGATGAAAAGGGAGCACCGTTTTGTTCTTAACGGCCCGCTTTCAATTAAGGTTTACAGTAAATCCTTCGGCGTAGAGTTCACTGAAGAATAAAATAGACATAATAAAAATCACCGCGAAACCAAAAACTTTGCGGTAATTTTTTAAAAATATAGTAAAGATGGAAAAATTTTGTGATAAAATTAAAAAAATGACAGATTCAGTAATTACCACATGGGAAAAATGAAGCTTTTAAAACCAAGGAATTTCACTTATATGTATATTATTACATATGTGCTCAGGTTGAAAAGTATTTTTACGAGGTTGATTATGAAAAATTATGATATTGCCGCTTTCGTGTGGCCCTCATACACAGGCGACGAGCCAAGAACACGTATTTTTTGGCCGGATGGTATTGGTGAATGGCAAACCGTAAAAGCCATGACCAACAAAGACTACAAAGGTTGCCGTTGGCCCCGTACTCCTTTATGGGGATACGAAAATGAGGCAGACAGTTCCGTTATGGAAAAGCAGATTGAATGTGCCGTTTCCCACGGCGTAAACGTTTTTATTTACGATTGGTATTGGTATGATAACAGACCATTCCTTGAAAACTGCCTTAACGATGGTTTTTTAAAAGCATCCAACAATAATAAAATGAAGTTTATGTTAATGTGGGCAAACCACGACGCCACTCATCTCTGGGATAAACGCAATTCCGATAACGACCTTTCAACTGTTATATGGAGTGGTATCGTAACACCAAAAATCTTTTCAGAAATTTGTGACAGAACAATCGAAAAATACTTCAAAAAAGAAAACTACTACTGCATTGACGGTTGCCCCGTTTATATGATTTTTGATATTGATAATTTCATTCGTTCCTTCGGTACAAGTGATAACTGCAAAAAAGCAATTGAAGAATTCCGTCAAAAAACAATTAATGCAGGTTTTAACGGCTTACATTTTCAGATTGTTCATTGGCGTAACCGTATTTTTAATTGGCTTAATGACGAGGATTCCCAAAAAGGTGTAACATCTGCACAGATGTACGATTTTTTAAACATTGACTCCGTAACAAGCTACAATTGGGGTTGCTCCACAGATTTCGATGGTGATTTTAACGAAGCTTGCAATAATTACGTTTCTGCAATCACAAAGGAGTCAGAAAAGCTTACAGTTCCATTCTACCCCAACCTTTCTGTTGGTTGGGATAACAATGTACGATTCAACAACTTTGTCCCTGGTGTTATTGAAAATAACACGCCCGAAAATTTCGGACTTGCTTGTAAAAAAATAAAAGCTTTTACCGATTTTTCAATAGAAAATGGTATAATGAAAGCTCCGTTTATTACCGTAAACAGCTGGAATGAATGGACGGAAACAAGTTACTTGGAGCCTGATGACCTTTACGGCTACGGATACCTTGAAGAAATTAATGAAATTTTCACGGAGAGCTGATTATGAACACTACCTACCTTAAGGATATAGAGTACGGCACACACGAAAGACACAGGCTTGATATTATAATCCCTGAAACCGTTGTTAAGCCTAATGGTGTACTGCTTTTTCTTCATGGTGGCGGTTGGCATAAGGGCGACAAGGGCGATTCACGTAATGCCCTGAAAGCACTTGCAGACTTAGGCTTTATAAGTGCAACCATGAATTACCGCTTTGTTACAGATGAAATCAATATTTTTGATGAGCTTGATGATATTACCCAGGCACTTAAAACAATAAAAAACACGTGCAAGGAATATGGTTACGATATAAAAAACCTTGTTTTATCAGGCGCCTCCGCAGGTAGCCAGCTGGCACTCCTTTACGCTTATACAAGAAGGAGCGAGGCACCTATAACACCTGTGGCGGCTTGTGTTTACTGCCCTCCTGTCAGCTTTTTCAAGAAGGACTTTTTAAGCTTCTTTAATGGTAACCTTGAGGAATGGAAATACGACCTTCTTTCTAAATGTTGCGGTTATAAATACACAAAAGAAACGCTTTACAAGGACAAGACTCAAGCCGCACTCAAAAAGATCTCTCCTATTGAATACGTTTCGGAGGACTGCGTTCCCACGTTTATTTTCCACGGCAAAAACGATGAGCTTATTCCATTTGAGCACGTTGAGGAATTTATTGAAAAGCTTAATGAAAATAACATTGAAAACAAAATAATCGTTTTTGAAAACTCAGGTCACGAGCTTGATAAGGACCCTGAGGAATGGGAACAATCTCAATTTATGATTTTTTTGTGCTTAAGAAAATACCTGTAAAAGAATTTTTGTGTAGCTTTTCTGAGGTGAATTGAATGAATAATAAAAAAATCAGATTCGGTATTGTAGGAACAGGAACAATCGCCCATCGCTTTGCAAACGCCATAAAAAACGTAGATAATGCTGAACTTGTTGCAGTTGCTTCAAGAACAAAAGAAAACGCTGAAAAATTCGGCAATGAATTTAATATACCGGTACGTTTTGACAGCTATAGAAAAATGGCGGAATCAGACATAATTGATGCTGCTTATATTGCCGTACCTCATTCGGGGCATATCACCTGCTCTATGCTAATGATGAATAACGGTAAGCACGTGCTTTGCGAAAAGCCTATGGCAGTCAACACCGGTGAGGCTGAATTAATGTTTTGTTGTGCAAAAGAAAACAATGTACTTCTTATGGAAGCAATGTGGGCAAGGCTTGTACCCGGAACACTTAAAATGCTTGAAATTATTAAAGAAGGCGTATTAGGTGATATACTTGCAGTTGAAGGCAAATTCTGCTACACCATGGATGAAGATGAAATGGATCACCACGTTTTTAAACCCGAAAACGGCGGTGGAGCTCTGCTCGATGTTGGTGTTTACGGTCTCAATTTTGCAAGCTGGTACCTTGGTAAGGATGTAACAGATATATGTACGCAAGCTGACTACTATAACGGAACCGACAGCCATACCTGCACCTTGCTAAAATTTAAAAACGGTGCAATTGCAGACCTTTCAAGCGCTACACTTTTAAGAAAGCCTAATGAAGGCTTTGTGTACGGTAGCAAGGGCTATGCTTATCTTCAGAGATTTTACGCACCGCAGGAAATCAAAATCCACCTCAACAACGGCGAAACACAGATTATTTCAACTCCTTATGCAGGTAACGGATTTGAAGAACAAATAACCCATTTTTCTGAATGTATTTTACAAGGCTTAAAGGAAAGCCCTGTAATTACTCACCAACAAACACTATATATAACTCGCCAAATGGATAAAATACGTAAAATTATTGGTGTTAAATATCCGCAAGACAACTAAAAGCAAGACACCTTAGTATATGAATGTTTTTAATAAGTTTTGAGTAATAATATACATATATTAAAGTCAAAATTTGGTATATAAAACCTTAACAAAATATTTACATTTTTAAATTTTTTGTTATAATTATATTTGTATAATCACATAAAATTGTGAAAGGATTGTGTATTATGAAAAAATGCAGAAAACTTATTGCAATGTTACTTGTTGTTATATTATCAGCAAGTAGTTTTGCAACCGGTGCAAACGCAGTACTTATCGGTGGTGATACACCATATGTACCTGTTGACGATGATGTTATTCCAACAATCATTGTTCCCGGTCTTTTCCAGAGCGAAACAAAGTACTACGACGAAGACGGTAAAGTAGCACTTAACGCAAACGGTCAACCATACGAAATGCCATTCTTCCTTGACACAACAGAAGAAATAGTAGGCAAAGCAGTTGAAGATGCTCTTGTTCCTATTGTTGACCTTGTTATGAACCAGGAGGATAAAGAGCAAATGGCAGCTAATGCTATTGCTGATATTCTCAGCGAAACTTTAATGGGCAAACAGCAGCTTGATGAAAACGGTCAGTTTATTAACGATATTCGTGCAACAGAATACAATGATTCTTTTGATGGTCTTTCAGAGCACGACCAGGAAACTATTCTTGACCATTTCCCAATGGAATACTACATCAAGCACGCAGGTGCAGATAAGCTTTATGTTTTCTCATACGCATCACTTGATAATATAATAAGCGTAGCACAAAGACTTTGCGATTACATTCAGTTCGTTAAAGAAGATTCAGGCTACGATAAAGTAAACGTTGTTCCAATCAGCCAGGGCGGTTCTGTATTCAATGCTGTTATGCAGATTTACGCTGAACAAGGCAGATCATTATCTGAAGATATCAACAAAATAGTTTTTGCAGTTCCTGCACTTAACGGTTCAACTCTTGTTGGTGAAATCATGGAATATGGCCTTATTGATGAAGACAATGAGCTTTATTGTGAAATGATTCCTGCACTTCTTGGTGAAGACAACGTACTCAGCTACGTAATAAACGTTGTACTTCGTATCTTCCCTAAAGCAGACCTTAACAACATTCTTGATACAGTATTCGACGTATTCATTACAGATTACGCTCGTTTCTCAACATGTCTCTGGGGTCTTTGCCCAACAGAAAACTATCCGGGCGCACGCGAAAAATATCTTTCAGACGAAGCTACTGTAAAGATTGCAGAGCAAACAGATTGGTACTATCAGGCACAGCTTGATTCTGATAAAAACATTCTTCATGCACAGGCTGACGGTGTTCTTATATTTGACATTGTTGACTACAACGTGCCACTTTACCACCTTGTAGATTCTTGGGATGACCTTCCTGCAGACGGTATTATTCAACTTGATTCAACTTCAATGGGTGCTTACGGTGTAAATAACGACGTTAAGCTTCCTGCTGATTATGTGACACCTGCAGAGCTTGACAACTGTACAGACCCTGCAAACCATAACCACAAGGACCCACGTAACCTTATTGATGCACGTACAGGTCTCCTTCCGGAAACAACATTCTATTTCTATGACCAGCCACATGAAAGCTCTGCTTCCAATGACGTATTTATGAAGCTCGCTTCCGCAATTCTTATGGATTCCAATTTCACAAGCGTTCATTCTTATCCCGATGTATTCCCCCAGTTTAATACAGGCAGAGATACAAAAGGCATTGCAAAGGATGTTGACGAATTCAGAAATTACGACACAAGCAAGCTTAATGCCGAAGACAAAGAAGAACTTGAAGAAGCAATATCAAAACGCATTACAGAAAAGGTTATTAACTTTTTCAGAATTTCTTCAATTTCCCCTGAACTGATATCAAATTTTTCAAAAGATTTAATAAAAAAATCAAATCTAAATCTTTCGAAAGAAACATTTGATTCGTCAGTTTTCGCAGGCAAATACATTGTCGATTATGCTTTTTCTGATGGCGGCGGTTCAACCCATGATGGTGGT
>JAZUMM010000084.1:0-27623 GCA_045603625.1 Acutalibacteraceae bacterium
CATTATAAATCGACTGAAGTGCTGTGATATAATCATTTTCATCTACACCGATGATTATATTAAGTTCACACGAACCCTGGTCAATCATTCTGATATTAATGTCATTTTCAGCAATTGCCTTGAAAAGTCTACCTGCTGTTCCCTTTGAACCTGCCATACCTCTTCCAACAACTGCAATAAGAGCAATACCGCCGTTAACTGTAACAGAGTCAGCTTTTGTTCTTCTTTGAATATCGTTCACAATAGCATCCTTATTTTTAAGGAAATCATCATCGTTAACAACAACAGACATTGTGTCAATACCTGATGGAAGATGTTCAAAGCAAAGATTGTGGTTTTCAAGCACTTCAAGAACTGTTCTGCCGAAACCAACCTCAGAGTTCATCATATCTTTTTCAATACAAATAACAGAGAAGCGTTTTTTACCTGCAACACCTGTAATGATTGTATCAACCTTGTTGGACTCAACAGAAGGAACAATCATTGTTCCGTTATCGGTAGGAGCATTTGTGTTACGGATATTAATCGGTATACCCATTTCACGTACAGGGAAAATTGCATCCTCGTGCATAACTGTTGCACCCATGTATGAAAGCTCACGAAGCTCGGCATAAGTGATAGTTTCAATAACCTTTGGATTTTCAACACATCTTGGGTCTGCCATAAGCATACCTGAAACGTCTGTCCAGTTTTCATAAATATCTGCTTTAATTGCTCTTGCTACAATTGAACCTGTAATGTCGCTACCGCCACGTGAAAAGGTTTTGATTGTGCCGTTTGGCATTACACCATAGAAGCCCGGAATAACAGCATGCTCATATTTTGCAAGAATTGCAGTAAGCTCTTCATTAGTTTTTTCTTCATCAAGAGTACCGTTATCCTTAAAGAAAATACCTTCCTCTGCATCAATAAAATCGTAACCGATGTAATTTGCAAGAACCATTGAGTTAAGGTATTCGCCACGAGATGCAATGTAGTCACGGCCTGCATGGTGAACAATAGCATTTTTAATTTTGTCAAATTCAGGTTGAAGCCAGAGCTTAATTCCAAGGTCTTTGATAATGCCGTTGTAACGGTCTTCAATAAGCTTGAAGGCATCGTCAATAGGCTGGTTTGCTTTTACGAGCTTGTAGCAATCGTAAAGCATATCTGTAACCTTGATGTCATCAGAATATCTTTTGCCTGGAGCAGATGCAACAACATATCTGCGTTCAGGCTCTGCTTTGATTATAGCAGCAACTTTTTTGAATTGCTCGGCATCTGCAAGTGAGCTGCCACCGAATTTAAGAACTTTTACCATATTAATATTCTCCTCGTATTGATTTTGGGGAAAACTCATTTTAACTCCAATATATATTATCAAAACAAAAGTCAATTGGCAACAAAAAAATAATGGAAAAAGCAAAGTTCTATCTATTATATAATTTTTACAAAATGAAATTAAATAACTTGTGCAAAAACACTATGGCAAGTGTAATAATAATTGCAAAAAAGCAAAATCTTTTCAGTTCTGTGCCTTGACAATAGTTGTACGAAATGGTACATTAACCATTGTAGTATTTACACAAAAGGGTGATTTGTTTTGAGTCAATTAAAAATGTATTATTTCCCGAAAGGTGAAATAGAAGAGCTTGTTCTTCCTGAAGGTTATAGCGTTTCATATTATAAAGATGAAGCAGATATTATGCCTTGGGTTGAATGTTGTAAAAATGGTCTTTGCGGTGATGATGCAGGCGTCGAAGAATTTAATGGCAGAATTCACGATCATAAAGATACATCAACCGATGATATAATTTTTATAGATTATAATGGTGAGCATATTGGTACTGTTACAGCTATTTTTCATCCTGAAGATAAAATCGGCGAAATACATATGGTAGGTATTCGTACAGAGTTCAGAGGTAAAGGCTTAGGTAAATATCTTAATAATCTCGGTTTAAGAAAAATTCTTAAAAATGATGTTAAATATATTTATCTTACAACAGACGAATGGCGCTCTGCAGCGGTAAAAAGCTACCTTACTTCAGGATTTTTGCCTGTTCAGTATGATATTGGTATGCAGGAACGTTGGGAAAAGGTTCTTGAAACATACAATATTGAAAAAGTTGATATGGTTTACGAGGATGGCTCTTTTTACAAAACAATTTATAAAAGCAGCATTGCACCAAAGGTTAAAATTGGTGTGCTTGGTGCAGGTCGCGGACGCGGTATGATGGATTATTGCGTAACTGCAGGTAATGCTGAGCTTGTAGCAATTTGCGATAATTGGGAATATAACCTTAATATTGCAAAAGAACGCTATGGCGATAAAGTAGGTTACTACACAGATTACGATGAATTTCTTAAACACGATATGGATGCCGTAGTTCTTGCAAACTATGCAAATGCTCACGTGCCTTTTGCAATAAAAGCACTTAAAGCAGGTAAAGCAGTTCTTAGTGAGGTTTTGCCTGTTCAGACAATGGCTGAAGCAGTTGAGCTTGTTGAAGCGGTAGAAGAAACAGGAACACTTTACGCTTATGCAGAAAACTATTGCTATATGCCTGCTCCGAAGGAAATGAAGCGTCTTTATGAGGATGGCGTGCTTGGTAAATTTGAATACGGTGAAGGCGAATATATGCATAACTGTGAATCAATCTGGCACGAAATTACACGTGGTGAGCCTGACCATTGGCGTAACAATATGTCTGCATTCTATTATTGTACACATTCATTAGGCCCTGTTCTTCACATGTGCGGTCTTCGTCCTGTTAAGGTTACAGGCTTTGAAATTCCTTTTAACGACAGAATGGCTCGTATGGGTGCGAAAGCCGGTCCTATCGGTGTTGAAATGGTAACTCTTGAAAACGGTGCAGTTATTAAGAGTGTTCACGGTGTTGGTGTTTCTAAAAACTCTGTATGGTATTCAGTTTACGGCTCAAAGGGCAGAATGGAAAGTGCCCGTGAAGATGCTTCAGATGACGGTGTAAGTCATCTTTATGTGAACTGTGATAAATACGAGGGTCAGAATGATTCTAAGCCGTATGAAGCAGATACAAGTGATAACTTAACAGAAATGAGTGCAGGTAATGGCCATAGCGGTTCTGATTTCTACACAATGTACCATTTTGTTGATGCAGTGCGCGGAAACAAAAATGCAGATATAATTGATGTTTACGAAGCACTTGATATGGGTCTTCCGGGAATTTTTGCACTTAAGAGTGCAATGGCAGGCGGCGCACCTATGGATTTACCGAATCTCAGAAATAAAGAGGAAAGAGATTTCTGGAGAAATAACACAGAATGTACCGACCCTAAGGTTGCAGGCGATATGCTTATTCCAAGCTACTCAAAGGGCAACCCTGAAATTCCTGCAGAAACATATAAGTTCTGGGCAGATAAGTTTGATGACTGGAGCAAGAATAAAAAATAATTAAAATTTTAATCCGATTGAAGGTATCAATCGGATTATTTTTTGTCAAAATTTTCAAGAAATATTATTTTTATATTCACTCATAATAATATTGCAAACGCAAAATAGTTTGTGAAGGAGTGTAACGAAAATGTCAAAAAACAATATGCCATCAGATACAAAGGCAAGTGCGAAGGCAACTCTTAATAAAATTAAGATGGAAGCTGCATCTGAAGTAGGTGTAGACCTTAAGCAAGGTTACAACGGTGACCTTACTTCCCGTCAGGCAGGCTCTATTGGCGGCCAGATGGTTAAGAAAATGGTTCAGGCTTACGAAGAAGGCAACAAATAACTTTAAAAAGTAAAACAAGTTTTTACGCAAAAGCACATACAACGTTATGTTGTATGTGCTTTATGTTTATTGTTCAGTAGCTAAAATCAGGAAACCTGTACAACAGTGGCAGGGCCTTGAATAACTACGTTACCAGAGTCAGGGTTAATTTGCACCTGGTTTTCAGATATATATCCTTCTGCTTCTTGTGAAATATATTCCTCAAATTTTTTCAGATTATGCTTTTTGATAAAGTCATTGGTTAGTGGTTTTTCTTTGTCTAATCCCTCAGCTAATTCTTCGGAAATAACGTAAAGGGTTCCTTTTGAATCCTGCATTATAGTGGCAACGGAGCCGTTTTCATCCACTATAGTCGTATAACCGTAAGTATCATCCGTTCCCATTTCTTGTATTAAGTATTGAATTGCTACGTCTTTAAAGCTCAGAGGTTTATCATATTCAATGTCTTCATAGCAAGCGAGTATTTTATCAAGAGTTGTAAACACTCTGTCAGCATCATCGTTTAAGGTGATTGGCGGGTACATAAACTCGTTATAGGCTGAGGTGTATAAATATTTATCAGTTGACTCTGTTACTGCATCTGCACCGAATAACGGGTGACGGGCAAATGCTTCTGCAGTTCCCAATGCATCAGGGGAATCAATTAAGTATAACATTATAGCTGCTTCTTTTGCACGTTCATCCTTAGGAACAATTCCGTCTCCAAAGTATTCGTCTACAAATTCTGCACCGGAATTCGGGAGACCCTTACGAGTTTTATAATATTCTATATAGGCAGGGTCATTTTTGTCAGGTAATACATCAAACATTTTTTGCGCTTGCATTTGTAATATTATTCGCTTTAAAATTATTGCCTGGTCGCTGTGATTAAGAAGTTCGCCGGCTTGGTTGAATCCTTCTTCCATAATCTTTTGCTCATCTTCATCTGAAAGCGGTTTGTTTATGTATTCTCCGTAGGTTTCAACAAACCAGCTTGCAAAATCAAGTAAACCCTCCGCATTGTGAGTATACTCTTCGAATGTCATATCCAAAAGAGGTCTGAGCTGGTCGTATAATTCTTTGATGTCAACATCGGAAGATAATTCATCCGCATATATATCCACAATGTTATCAAGCTCACCAACAAGTGCCATTACTAAATCGTAGCTCCATTTTTGGTTAATAACATCATTGCGGGTGTAATCAATTAATTCTTCCATTATTTCAATTGCTTCGTCTGTATCTTCTTCTTGGAGTGCAATAATGTATTCTTGTACAAGATCAAGAATCTTTTCTATTGAGTTAACGGCAGTGGTAATGTCTATGGTATTACCGTTTAACGATACGTTTGATAAACCTGAAAATACCCAGGAGCCCGGACCGTATTTGTAAGGTGCTAAAACAGGATGATTTGCAACAGTTTCCATAATCTGAGAAATGTCTGCCTCTTCTGTTTCAGGTGACGGACTTGGAGTAACGTTAATTTTATGTGTGAGAGGAGTGATGGTCTTAGCCATTATTATAGTCTGGTCAAAATCGTTCATTGAAATGACATTACCGTTTTCGTCAGTTAAAAATTCATCGCCTGAAGGAAAAGAGTTTTCAAAATCACCCATTGTAGATGGATATTCGTTTTCGGGTGAAGATACTGAATCAAAGGAGTTAAAAACATCAATTAATGAAGCAGCAGGCGGTGCAATGGTTGCAATACTGCCGTAAACTGGTAAAAGTAGCATTATGGTTACAAGTATTGCATCAATACCGCGTATACCCATACCTGCAATACGAGTACTGGTTTTGCCTGTGTTTAATTTATCAAGCTTTTTCCAGTTGATTTTTTTACCTAAGGATTTAAATACTGCCAGACTGATGCTGAAAAAGATTGCAAAGAACATAAAAGACATTGCAACATCAATAGCACCTTGAATAAAGCCTGAGGCTAAAGAAATAACGCTTCCAAGCTCTTCAGATGCTTCTGCCAATTTCTTTATTAATACAGGTGTTACAAATTTTGCAGTTCCCCAACCGCAGAGCTTTGCCAATAATACACTTATTAATGTGCTGATAATAGTTGCGGTAAAAGAAACGAGCGATTTTCCGAAGTCTTTTTTGTAACCGTCTATAAGGTATATAATTGCAGTTACCAATAACGTTAAAAAGAACGGTACAAATAAACCAATTTTTATTACATTTAAAATGTCCATATATATACCCCTCATATATAATATTATGATTTTATATTATCATAGGAGAAATAGGTTGTCAAATAAAGGAGACAGTATAAAATGTTACCGTATCGTTTAATATATGAAGTATTTGTTAAGAATATATGTAGACAAGTTGTATTTATTGATTTTTTATGGTAAAATTATTGTTGAATCGGAAGGTGATTTTTTATGACAAAAACAATGCAGAAAAAGTACGCTCGTCTTATTGCGAGAGTTGGTGCAAATATAAAAAAAGGTCAGCCTGTACGTATTTATGCAGAGGCAGACCAACACGAATTCATTACAATACTTGTTGAAGAATGTTATAAGGCAGGGGCTTCAAGAGTTGAGGTGGATTTTGCTTTTCAAAGTATAACAAAGCTTAATGTTAATTACAGGAGTCTTGAAAGTCTCAGTCAGGTTCCTGCATGGCAGGAGGAAAGACTTAAGCTTATGGTGGAAGAGGTTCCTTGCAGAATTTATATTGAGAGCGAAGACCCCGACGGGCTTGAAGGTGTTGACCGTGAAAAAATGCAGAAGTCACAAATGGCTCGTTATAAAATAACAAAAAAATACAGTGACGCTCTTGAAAATAAAGACCAGTGGTGCATTGCTGCCGTTCCGTCTTATGCTTGGGCAAAAAAGGTTTTTCCTGAGCTTAGTGCAAAAAAGGCTTACGAGGAGCTCTGGAAGGCTATTCTTCAGACAGTTTACGTTTCAAAAGGTAACGACCCTGAAAAAGAATGGAAAAAACATAATGCAGAATTAAAGGCAAGAACTGCTTATCTTACAGAGAAAAAGTTTGATTACCTTGAATATAAAAGCAAAAACGGTACTGATTTTAAGGTTCATCTTATTCCTGAAAGTCATTGGTGCGGTGGCGGTGAAAATACTTTGAGCGGTAATTTCTTTAATCCTAATTTACCGACAGAGGAAGTATTTATTTCTCCTAAAAAAGGCTATGCCGAAGGTAAGGTTGTTTCTACCAAACCACTTTCCTATCAAGGTCAGATTATAAATGATTTTTCAATTACCTTTAAAGATGGTAAAGCAGTTGAATGGCAAGCAGAGCAGGGGCAGGATTTACTTGATAAAATGCTCTCAATGGATGAGGGAGCAAAGTATCTTGGCGAGCTTGCTCTTATTCCGTACAATAGCCCTATTGCAAACACAGGTATACTTTTCTATAACACTCTTTTTGATGAAAATGCAAGCTGTCACGTTGCTTTAGGCAGAGGCTTTTGCGATACTATTGACGGTTTTGAAGAAAAAACTCTTGAAGAGTGTCAGGCCTTAGGCGTAAATGATAGTATGATTCATGTTGATTTTATGATTGGAGCTCCTGACCTTGAAATTACAGGCTACAAAAACGGAGAAGCATATAAAATTTTTGAAAACGGAAACTGGGCTTTTTAATTATATTTTATATAAGAGGTAGATTATTATGGCAATGGGTTACCCTAAAAAATGGAAAACAGATAAATTTAAACGCGACTGTCCTGCACCGCTTAAATTCGGTGCGGACGGTAAATTCAGAATTCTTCATCTTACAGATATTCACGATGTTGAGCCTATAATGGATGACGATGAAATACGTGAAATTCCTGATAATAAAGATAAAGAAACTCTTCACGTTATTGAAACTCTTGTAGAAAAAACAAAACCGGATTTAGTTGTATTCGGTGGTGATAATATAAGCGGTTATTGGGAAGAGTTTACATACGATTTGGTTAAAAGCACAATAGAAAAAATCACAGAGCCTATCAGAAAACGCAATATTCCTCTTTGTATCTGCTTCGGTAATCACGATGGTGAAGAGGGCTTCCATACAGATTTTCAGATGCTTATGTATATGGAGTATCCGAATTGCCGTTCTAATCTTAACGATGCCAATGTAAGAGGTTGCGGTAACTGTTGTGTAACAATTAAAGACAGTAAAGGCGAAAAGGATGCATTTGCTATCTGGCTTATGGATTCAAATGATTATGAAAGAAAATCAAACGGTGAATTCGGTTATGACCACGTGCATCAGGATCAGATTGATTGGTACGAAAAACGTTCTGATGAATTGAAACAGGCAAACGGTGGTGAGCCGCTTCCTGCAATTCTTTTTCAGCATATTCCTGTTCAACAGGAGCTGGATGGCTTTAAAGAAGTAACCGATGACAGCGAGTATACATTTACTGAACGCGACGGCAGACGTTTTTATTTGAAAAATAAAATCTGCGAGGGCAGAATCCGTGAAGTACCTTGTCCGCCTAATATGGAAAAGGATTACACAAATCAATTTGAAAGTTGGAAAAAACAAGGGGATATTTTTGCAGCATTCTTTGGTCATGACCACGTAAACGATTTCAGAATGAATGTGGATGGTATTGATTTGTATCAGACTCTTGGTGCAGGCTATTTTACATACGGTCTTGAAAGAGGAGGGCGCCTTATTGTCCTTGATGAAAATGAACCGCGTAAGCTTTACACAGAGTCATTGCAGGTTGAAAGAATTACAGATACAAAATTCAACTGAATTATAGTTTAATTTAATGGTTTTACATTGTTGCAATTTAATGTGTTGTGATGTATAATAAAATATCAAATTGAAAATTTTAGTTTGTTGTAAACAGAAAGGATGGTGGTTACGTGAACAAAAAGCTTAAGGTAATTCTTGTATTTGTTGTAATACTTTCTTTTATTTGTGTATCTGTACCGCCATTCGGTGCAATACAAATTAAACGTTGCTACGGTGATGTAAATAATGATGGCTACGTTACCACTAAGGATGCACGTATAATCCTTATGGCAGTTGCCGGTATTTACGAAAAAACATTAATGGGCCTTGATTTTGAAGCGGCAGATATAGATGACGACGGTCAAATAACAACTCTTGATGCTCGCCTCGTTCTTAAAACTGCAGCAGGTCAACTTGCAGAAGAGTTTATGACAGGCTATGAATTCAGTGAGCATCATGAAGATTTTGCAAAGGTTATTAACGATTACAGGTTTACTAAGGACCATACCTTAATTAAACTTACTTTGTCTGATGATTTATGTGAAGCAGCGCGTATTGCCGCACAGGAATATGCCTTGAAAACAGATTCCGCTTTTGTAAGGGAAGATGGTTCACTTTTTTACACACTTCTTGATGAGCAAGGCATAGAGTATACCTTTGCAGATAAAATTGTTATTCACTCCGGCTTCGGCTACGAGCAGGTAGCGGAAGAGATGTTGGAGGATTTACAGAACGAAAAAACCTTAACAAGTCGTAACTTTTCAAAAATAGGTGTAGGAGCTTATTCAACAGATGGGCGTACATTCTATTGGTGCGTATTTGTTACACGATAAAAACTTTTAATTCCGGAAGGAGTAATATAAATGAGCGAATATAAAATTGATACAAAATGTGTGCAAGGCGGTTACACACCGGGTAACGGTGAGCCTCGCCAGATTCCCATAGTACAAAGCACAACGTTTAAGTATGCAACAAGTGAAGATATGGGCAAGCTTTTTGACCTTGAAGCAAGCGGTTATTTTTACACACGTCTTCAGAACCCTACAAATGACTACGTTGCAGCAAAAATTGCAGAAATGGAAGGCGGTACAGCCGCAATGCTTACCTCTTCAGGTCAGGCAGCAAATTTCTATGCTGTTTTTAATATTGCAAACTGTGGTGACCACGTTGTTTCCTGTTCCACAATTTATGGTGGTACATATAACCTTTTCGCAGTTACAATGAAGAAAATGGGTATCGATTTTACATTCGTTTCTCCTGATTGTACAGACGAAGAGCTTGAAGCAGCTTTCAGACCAAATACAAAAGCCGTTTTTGGTGAAACAATTGCAAACCCTGCACTTACCGTGCTTGATATTGAAAAATTTGCAAAGGCTGCCCATGCTCATAATGTTCCGCTTATTATTGATAATACATTTGCAACTCCTGTTGGTTGCCGTCCTATTGAATGGGGTGCAGATATTGTTACACACTCCACAACAAAATATATGGATGGTCACGGCGCAGCAGTTGGCGGTTGTATTGTAGATTCAGGCAAATTTGACTGGATGGCAAATGCCGAAAAATTCCCGGGTCTTAGCACTCCTGATGATAGCTATCATGGTATTACTTATGCCGAAAAATTCGGTAAAGAGGGCGCATTTATAACAAAATGTACTGCTCAGCTTATGCGTGACTTTGGTTCAATTCAGTCACCTCAAAATGCTTTTTATCTTAATTTAGGTCTTGAAAGTCTTCATGTAAGAATGCCAAAGCATTGCGAAAACGGTCTTGCAGTTGCAAAATTCCTTCAATCTAACGATAAAATTGAATGGGTTACTTATGCAGACCTTCCCGGCGATAAATATCATGAGCTTGCAAAAAAATACTGTCCTAACGGTACTTGTGGTGTAGTTTCATTTGGTGTTAAAGGTGGCAGAAAAGCTGCTGAAGAGTTTATGAAAAAGCTTAAACTCATTGCAATTGAAACACACGTTGCAGATGCCCGTAGCTGTTGCTTGCATCCTGCAAGTGCAACACATCGTCAGATGAATGATGATGAGCTTATTGCTTGTGGTATCACCAATAATCTTGTAAGACTTTCTTGCGGACTTGAAAGTGCAGAAGATCTTATAAATGATTTGAAGCAAGCGTTATCTTGATTACAGTTTTATGAGAAAGTGAGGTGCGAGTAATGCCTATTAAATTGCCTGATGAATTACCTGCAGTAAAAACACTTGAAGAAGAAAATATATTTGTTATGACAGATACTCGTGCCATTACGCAGGATATTCGTCCTTTAAAAATTCTTGTTCTTAACCTGATGCCTAAAAAGACCGAGACTGAAACTCAATTATCACGTCTTTTAGGTAACTCTCCTTTGCAGGTGGAGTTTGAACTTATTCATACAAAATCTCACGTTCCAAAGCATACACCTAAGGAATATTTGCTTGCTTTTTATAAGACTTTTGATGATGTTAAGCACAGAAAATTTGACGGTCTTATAATTACAGGTGCTCCTGTTGAAAAAATGGAGTTTGAAGATGTTACTTATTGGCAGGAGCTTTGTGAAATAATGGAATGGAGCAAAACTCACGTCACAAGCACATTCCATATTTGTTGGGGTGCACAGGCGGGTCTTTATTACCACTACGGTGTAAAGAAATATCCTCTTCCCGAAAAGCTTTCAGGTGTGTATACACATACCGCAGATTATAAGCAATCAATTCTTCTTCGCGGCTTTAGTGATGAGTTTAATGTGCCTCATTCACGTTATACAACAGTTCTTCGTGAGGATATTGAAAAGGTTCCGGAGCTTAAAATTCTTGCATCTTCAAAAGAGGCGGGTATTTATATTGTAAGCTCTGAAAACGGTAAACAGATTTTTGTTACAGGTCACTCTGAATATGATACCGAAACTTTAAAAAACGAGTATCTTCGTGACAGAGATGCAGGCATAAGTATAAAAATGCCTAAAAACTATTTCCCTGATAACGATATAACAAAGGCACCTGTTAACAGTTGGCGAGCCCATGCAAATCTTCTTTATTCCAACTGGCTTAACTATTTTGTTTACCAGACTACACCTTATGACATTGAAACAATTGAATAAAAATAAAGCAGTTACGAAGCATTTGCTCGTAACTGCTTTATTTTATAAATCACTATAATCAATCTTTCTGTCCTTATAATAAAACTCTTTATCGTGTTCATTTATTTCTCTCAGAACCCTGCACGGGTTACCGACCGCTACAACGTTTGAGGGGATGTCCTTTGTAACAACGCTTCCTGCACCTATTACTGTGTTATCACCTATTGTAACACCCGGTAGAACTATAACGCCTGCACCTAACCAACAGTTTTTGCCGATATGCACGGGAATATTGAACTGGTATGCTTTTTCTCTCAATTCCGGATTTATGGGGTGACCTGCAGTTGCAACAACAACGTTAGGCCCAAACATAGTGCAATCACCAACGTAAATATGAGTGTCATCTACCATTGTCAGACCAAAGTTTGCATAAACATTGTTGCCAAAATGTACGTTGTGACCGCCCCAGTTAGAGTGGAAAGGCGGTTCAATATAGCAGTTTTCGCCGATTTCGGCAAACATTTCCTTTAAAAGTGCTTCTCTTTTTTCTAATTCAGACGGTCTTGTGTTATTAAAATCGTAAAGCTTATCAAGGTAGCTTAATTGTTCCGTCATTATTTCGTCGCCACTTGGGTAATAGACCTTACTTGAGTGAATTTTTTCTTTATCAGTCATATTTTTATCCTTTTACATTTTTATTTGATTATATGTTATTAAAGGCTTTAAGTCAATGTGTTAGTGTACTTGTATAAAAAATAAAATAATGATATAATTGCTTTATTATATGATTTTAAGAAGGTTTTGAAATGTGGATTGTGCTTTCTTTAATATTATTGTTTGTTATTGTTTTGGTTTTTAATGCGGTAAAAGTTACACTCAAAGCACGTAAGCTTACACCCCAAAAAGCCATAATAACGGAAAAAGAGCAAATCAAATATGCCAACCGATTAGGTGAAATGATTCGTTGTAAAACAGTTTCTGAGAAAGATAAATTCAACGAAGAGGAATTTTTAAAGCTTGTAGAGGTAATGAAAAAGCTTTTTCCGCTTGTTCACGAAAGAGCAGAAAAATTAACCTTTGGTGATGATTGCTGGATATACAAAATCGAAGGCAGAAATACTTCAAGAAATATTATGATTATGAGTCACCATGATGTTGTGGAAGCGCAGGGTGACTGGCTTCATCCGGGCTTTTGCGGTGAAATTTTTGATGGCGCTCTTTGGGGCAGAGGTACTATTGACACAAAAACGCCTTTGTTTGCAGAGTTTCAGGCTGTTGAAGAATTATTGGAGAAAGGTTTTGTGCCTGAAACAAATTTATATATCGGTTCCTCTCATAATGAAGAGATTGGTGGCGACGGTATTCCGTTGGCGCTTAAATATTTCAAAGAGAACAATATAACCTTTGAAACAGTCCTTGATGAAGGCGGTGCAATAATCAGTCCTCCGCTTGCAGGTATGAAATGTAACTGTGCCATGATGGCGGTACACGAAAAAGGTAGGCGCAGAATTGTCTGTACTGCAAAAGAGGGTACAGGTCACGCAGGACTTTCGGGTAACACAAATACGCCTGTTGCAAGAATGTCTGCATTTATAAGTGAAGTAAATGAAAAGGAACCGTTTATAAGAAGGCTTTATCCTCAGGTTAAAGCGATGTTTGAGGATTTGTGTCCTTATACACCGTTTGCAATGCGTATTCTTTTTGCAAATCTGTGGCTTTTTGGTCCGCTTCTTAAAATGGTTATACCAAAAATTAATGCACAAGCGGGTGCAATGCTTGGTACATCGTGCACGTTTTTTGAAATCAACGGTACTTATGAAGATAAAGAATGTGTAGCAAAGGCAACTCTTCGCTGTGTTGATGATAAAGACCAGGAAATTGATTTAGAAAATATAAAAAAGATTGCCGAAAAGTACGGTGTAGAAATTACCGATGGTGATTATAATGAATATCACGCTCCTGCAGATATGAATTCTGCTCCTTTTATGTATACAAAGGAATGTGTAGCTCATATTTTTCCTCACGTTGCAAGTGCTGCATATATTCTTCCTGCAGGTACAGATGCAAGACATCTTAGTGAGATTTGTTCTTGTGTAATTCGTTTTGCTCCTATTGAAATGAACAATCAGCAGTTTGCAAGTGTACATTGTGAAAATGAGAACATCAGTCTTTCTTCAATAGGAAATGCAGTGGCATTTTATAAGTATTATTTAGAAAATTATAAATAAAGAGTGATTTAAATTGGGTGAAAAATTTAAAAAGGCAATAGGTGTAGAGGGTAAATTTACCGAAACCGTATGGCCAATGATTCAATATTGCTTCGCCAATATATTTTTAGGTGGCGGCGGATACATAATCAGTATGTATTTTACTGTTTACCTGACAGATGTTGTTGGTCTTGATATTAAATATGCAACCTTTATTACAATGATTGCAACAATATGGGACGGTATAAATGACCCTATTATGGGTATTATTACCGACCGTACACGTTCAAAATACGGTAGGCACAGAAGGTATTTTCTGTTAAGTATACCATTCCTTGTAATTTCATATTCTATGATGTGGAATGCTTTTGGCCTTGACGGTAAAGAAAATACAACTTTATGCATTGTATATTACGGCTTTGCTTATATTTTATATAAAACGGCATATACGATGGTGGATGTGCCTCACGGTGCAATGCTTCCTACTCTGGCACCTGATTACAATAAACGTACACAGTACACGTCTGTAAGCTACATTTTCAATTCTGTGGGAATGGTGCCTTCTTACATAATTCTTCTTATTTTACTTTCAGCATTCGGCTCTTCCGATACATTATCCAAGGATTCCAAAACGCCATTTATGTTAATGGGTATAATTCTTTCTGTTGTGTATGCAATTGCAATTTTTGCAACCTTTAAGAGTGTTAAGGAGCCGAGCTCATTAAACGAGGTTTATCCTAAGCTTGATTTGAAATCTGCAATAGATGAATATGTGCAGGTTTTTCGCAATAAATCCTTCAGGGATTATTTTGCATTATCGTTTTTCTGGCAGATGGCGCGTAGCTTTTTTTCAACAACAAGCGTGTATTTTATAACATATCTTGCAAATGCATACTCATATTATCCGTTGTATAATGCTCTTGCAGGTGTGTTTGAATCTCTTGCATTCCCGCTTAACTATGCTCTAACCATAAAAAAGGGTAAAAGTAAGTGCGGTGCTATTGTAACACCGATAATGGTTATTGGTCTTGGAGTTTTATTCTTTGTGAAAACAGGCACAAAGGAAGGTCCGGCAGGTATGCTTCCCGTTATACTTTTAATACTTGGCGGTGCCGTGCTGTATCCGTTTGGCATGAGTGGTATGGGCTTTGTTGGTAACAACGTTTTACCTGACCTTACAGACGTGGATGAGCTTATTACAGGTCGTCGCCGTGAAGGCGTTATAAGTACATTCAATACAATGGTTAAACAAGTGGTGCAGGGTATAATGACCTTCGCGGTTGGCTTGATGCTTAGTGGCTTTGGGCTTGTT
Source organism: Acutalibacteraceae bacterium (assembly GCA_045603625.1). Taxonomy (GTDB): domain Bacteria; phylum Bacillota; class Clostridia; order Oscillospirales; family Acutalibacteraceae; genus DTU089. The sequence continues at coordinate 15,025 of JAZUMM010000084.1, forward strand.
ACAGGTAACAAGGGCGAGTATATTGAGCAAACCTCCGAGGCTTTGCTGGGCTTGAAAATTTGCGTTTCACTTTTACCTATGATAAGTGCATTAATATCCTGGTTATTACTTAAACGTTTTAAAATGACAAAGAATGACCACGATATGATTCGCGCCGCAATTGCTACCGTTCGTGAATACGGAAGCGTTAAATTAATACCGTACGAAATTGAGAGAATAGAGCTTCTTACAGGTTATACTCTGGAAAAAACGTGGCTTGGTAAGTATCATAACCCTGAATCAGAGCATTCTCTCGAGATGAACGGTGAAGGAAAATACTTAATACTTCAAAATAATAAAAAGGCGGAATAATTATGGAAGATATTAAAAATGTAGATATTTCGGTAACTCAACCTGATGTAAAAAGCAACGCTTTAAAAACATTTCTATTTTACCTTGTACAATGGACGTGGGGCTTGCCTGTTAATATTGTTGGTGGCATAGCTTATTTTGTGTGCACGGTAATTTTGAAAAAACGTCATCAGAAATTCGGCTATTCCTATATAGTTTATTTACCGTGGAATGCCGGCGGACTTTCAATGGGTTTGTTTATTTTTATTAAGGACAGGGGCGAGGAACCAAATCCGTGGAGCTATAATACACGTATTCACGAGTATGGTCACACATGGCAATGCTTGCTTTTAGGTCCGCTTTATTATATTGTAATTGCATTGCCTTCTGTAATATGGTGTAACTGTTTTGAAGGCTACAGAAAGAAAAACAACATTTCTTACTATAAGCTTTATTGCGAAGCCTGGGCAAATAACTGGGGGCAGAAAGCAACGAGGCTGAAAATGGTTAATACCGGTAAATAAAAAATTGGTTAGGTTACCTTCGTAGCCTAACCAATTTTAATTTTTACGTAAGCTCTGTCATCAAAAGATAAATTACCTTTTTTTAACCCTTTTGTTGATTTGTAGTTTTTGTAGCACAAGGGATTTTCTTTTAACTCTTTTTCTAAAAGCGTTTCGCTTTCTTTTAAGGAATTGCATATAAACGGATAGCCGTCGCTTGCAAGTATAATTATATCGTCGGTATTGACCTTGTAGGTTATAATCATATTTTCGGGAATAGGTAAACCGTTTACAACAGGATAACCGTATTCACAATCCTTGTTAGCATATTTATGCTGTTCTTTTAAGTATGGTAAAATGTGCTTTCTGCCAATGTCGTTTAATAAAAGCTCGCTTTCCGTTGTGCCGTTTTTTAATGCTTCTTGAATGAATAAAACGCGTTTTTCTGCAAGCTCAATATCAATTTTCTTTTCGTGTAGATATTTTTTGCCGTTTATAATGCATTGACAGTCGCCTATATTCCATATTTCATTTTTCTTTTTACTGTAAATAATAACTGTTGCAGCAATGTAACCTTTTTCTTCATTTTTTTCGTATAAATTACTAATGCTTTTGGTTATCAATTTTGAAAAATCACAAACGGAAATATTTTTATCCATTGTTTTTATGATGTGTTCAATAGCTTCAGCGGCGGCTTTTCCGCCACTTTTTCCGTTTACAAGTTTATTTGTTTTTGATGTAACACCGTCAATAACTGCAACAAAGTTATTTGTTATAACAATTGAATCTTCGCAAAGAGTCTGGTCTTTAGCTTTACCTTTTATAAAGGATTCAAGAATTTGCATTTTTGCTTTCTTCTTTCTCAAGCACTTTTTTATATGGCATGAGCATACCTTCGCTCATCATATTGCCTGCTTTTTTCTTTATTTTTTCTGAGGACATAAGCTTGCCCACAAGGTGCATGGCAATCATGGTGCCTCTCTTTTTTTGCGGAAAATCATATTGCTTATGTTCTTTATAGAATTTATGGTCGGCTTTCATAATGCCTTGCATCAGCCATATTAAATCTCTGAAAATCTTCATACCGCCAATGCCGTAAAAATTCTGCGGAGGAACGTATTTGTTATTGAGAGCATATTCAAGGTTTTTGCATAAAGAGTCAATTTCTTTGTGAGGGTTAAATTCATCTGTTGCAATACCGCAAAGGAAATTAGAGCCTACCTGTGCTCTGCCTTCAATAATCATCTGAATATTAAATTCTTCGCTTAAATTACCGCTTACAAGGTAACCCATAGGCATACCCATCGTCACGGCACGGTGACCGTTGCAGAATTGCCTGTCGTCGTACAACTTAAAGCTTGCACCCATTGAGTGATCTTTTATTGTAAATGCAACAATAATAGCCTGTGTGTTCTGGATAGAGGTTCTGAGGTAATCATCAAATCCGTCTTTGTAAACACATTTGCCCGAAACTGCACAGTTAAGGCAACCAAGGCAACCGCCCTTGAAGGGATATTCTTTAATATTAATAACACGGGTTTTTTTATTGCAAACTGCAGTGAATCGGTCAATCATACTTTGAAGCTGAGTATCATCTTTTTCACAGTTTGTTAAAATAACAACGTCACCGTCTTTTTCTGAAGCAGATGTATCAGGTATTGTTACAGTAACATTTTTAGGTTGAGTGCTTATAACGGAGGACTTTTCATATACGTTGTTTTCTAAGGAAAATAAAACGTACTTAAAAAAGTCATCAGCTTCCTTTTGCCCTTTTTCTGATAAAAGGTCCTCCATATCAGCAGAAAGTCCTTTTATGTATTTAAGCTTTAAATCACAACAGTTATCCTGAATATATCTGTGTGCTGTAATATCATAAAAATGCTTTGATGTGGAAAATTGAGTTGCAAATTTACCGCTTAAATCAATTTTCTTTTCTTTTATTATTTCAATTAATCTGTGAAGCTGATAAGGGGCAATGAAGGTATATACAGGGTAAGAGAACATTATTAAATCTGCTGTTTTAAGGGCACTTTCAACCTCATCAAAATTTCTTTCGTATGCTTTTATTTTTTGCCCTACGTGAAGAATATTATAATTATGGTCAGGGTAACGCTTCATAAGAAAAAGCATGGTTTGCAGGGTCACGCTATTTTCACCTTTTGGGCTGCCGTTTAAAATAAGAATGTTCATTTTTGCCTCCGTGAATAAATCATGAAGACATTATAGCATATTAAGGCTTAAAGATAAAGTGTTTAAACTTATTTATCTTGATATATAAATGATGTTGATGTTATAATAAGTATAATTATTAAATAATGCTTTATAAGATTTACAAGTTTTACAAAATTCGGTGATTAAATGAAAGAAACGGTAATTCAATTTGGTGAGGGTAATTTTTTAAGAGGCTTTTTTGATTGGTTTTTAGATACCCTTAACAAGCAAAATCTTTATGACGGTAAAGCAGTTGTTATTCAACCGCGTGCAGGCGGTAAGGTCGAAATGCTCAATGTGCAGGACTGCAAATATAACTTATGCTTAAGAGGTATTAAGGACGGCGAAATTGTAAATGAGCATCAGTTTATTGAATCAATTTCAAGAGGGATTGACCCATATAAAAATTTTGAAGATTACATAGCCCTTGCCTATAATCCTGATTTTCGCTTTGTGGTTTCCAATACAACAGAGGCAGGCATTGCCTTTGATGATTCTTGCTTGCTTACCGATAAACCTTGTAAATCATTTCCCGGTAAGCTTACTCAACTTATGCTTGAAAGATATAAAAGAGGTCTTGATGGTTTTATCTTTTTACCTTGTGAGCTTATAGATAATAATGGTGATGAGCTTAAAAAGTGTATTCTTCAATACGCAAAGCTTTGGAAGCTTGATGGTGGCTTTGTTGATTGGGTAAATGAAAAAAACATTTTTGCAAATACCCTTGTGGACAGAATTGTAACAGGCTATCCGTCAGATGAAACTGCAAGTATGTATCCCGATGATAAATATCTTGATACAGGTGAAATTTTTCACCTTTGGGTAATTGAGGGCGATTTTGAAAAAGAGTTGCCTTTGAAAAAAGCGGGTTTTAACGTTGTGTGGTCCAAAGATGTAAAGCCATACAAAAAAATCAAAGTGCGTATTCTTAACGGAGCACATACTTCACTTGTAACAGGTGCTTTGCTTTCAGGTGTAGAAACTGTTGGTGAATGTATGGAGAATGAAGTGACATTGAATTATCTTAACGCCTGTATGGAAGAAATTCTTTGTGCAATTGGTGATAATGAGGAAACACGAGAGTTTGCAAACAACGTTTTTGACCGTTTTAAAAATCCTTTCATAAAGCATAAGTTAAGGTCAATCGCCCTTAATTCTGTTAGTAAATTTTCTGTAAGAGTGTTACCCAGTATTATGGAGTATACACAAAAGTATGCAACAGAGCCGAAAAAACTTCTTTTTTCGCTTTCGTGCCTGATATATTTTTATAAAAATGATACCCCTGATGATTCTCAGGATGCTATTGATTTTATAAAAGCAAACGATATAAAAACTATTCTTGAAAATAAGGCTTTGTGGGGACAGGATATTTCCTGCTTCGCAGATTGTGTTGCAGAAATTTACAATAAAATCTCTGAAAATGGTGTAAAAGGTGCAATGGAATGGATTGTTTTACAATAAACGAAAAGGATAACGTATGTGTTGATTTATTAACAGGTCACAAATTTTCACGTAAAGATATTTTTTGCGGTGAGGATATAATTAAATATGGCTTTCCCATAGGTGTTGCAACTTGTGACATTTCTTGTGGCGAAAAGGTGCATACTCATAATATGAAAACTAAGCTTTCCGATGTTCTTTCTTACGAGTATTCTCCTGAGTTTTCATATTCAGAACCAATTGACGATATGAAAATTAATGCCTACGTGCGTGAAAACGGCGATATTGGTATAAGGAACGAAGTTTTTATTATTCCCACGGTAGGTTGTGTGAACGGTATTGCAAAAAAGCTTTCCGAAAAAACAGGGGCTATCTGCTTTTCTCATCCATACGGATGCAGTCAGTTAGGTGGCGATATGCATATTACTCAGCAGATTCTTAAAGGTTTAATTAATCATCCTAATGCAGGTGGCGTGCTTGTTTTGGGTCTTGGTTGCGAAAATAATAACATTGCTGAAATGAAAAAAATTCTTGGCGATGTGAATTCCGAAAGAGTAAAATTCCTTTCTGTTCAGGCTTGTGAAGATGAAATTTCGGAAGGTGAAAAATTAATAGAAGAATTGTTCAACAATGCATCACGTTATAAAAGGGAAGCTGTTAGCATAAGTCGTCTTAAAATAGGACTTAAATGCGGTGGCTCAGATGGATATTCGGGAATTACTGCAAATGCAGTTGTTGGTAATGTAACCGATAAGCTATGTGCTATGGGTGCTTCAGCCGTTTTAACCGAGGTCCCTGAGATGTTTGGAGCAGAAACAGTTCTTTTTAAAAGATGTATTAACGAAGAAGTATTTAACAAAAGCGTAAAGCTTATAAATGACTTTAAACAATATTTTAAAAAACATAATCAACCGGTGTACGAAAACCCTTCACCCGGTAATAAAGAGGGGGGCATAACAACTCTTGAAGAAAAATCCTTGGGTTGTGTGCAAAAAGGTGGTTCAGCACCTGTCGTTGATGTTTTAGATTACGGTGATACGGTAAAAAAAGCAAACATCAGTCTTTTGAACGGACCGGGTAACGATATTGTTTCAATAACTAATCTTTCTGCTTGCGGTTGTCACCTTGTTCTTTTTACAACAGGTAGGGGTACACCTCTTGGTGGTGTGGTGCCTACAATTAAAATTGCATCCAATAATGAAATTGCCAATAAAAAGCCTCATTGGATAGATTTTAATGCATACGGATTTGAACGTGAGAAATTAGCAGATTCATTAATTGAATTAATAAAAGATGTTGCAAATGGCAAGCCTACAAAAAATGAAGAAAACGGTAATCGGGAAATTGCAATATTTAAAGATGGAGTTATATTGTGATTATTGTTGTGGAGTTTTGTCAGTTTCGCTGAACATAAAAATAAGTAAAAAAAAAGAGATGAAACAATTTTGTTTCATCTCTCTGTTATTATTCACCTAATTCAACATAGTGGTGCTCTGTAATAACACTGCCTGTTGAATCAATTGTAAGTGTTGTGCCGCCTGTCATACCTTCTTCGTAGTAGCAGCCTTCACCAAGCTTTAAGCCGTATGTGAGTCTGATACCATCGTAAACAATTGAAGAAGAGTTAACGTGGTCGTGACCGCACACAATATTTTTTGTACTGCCAAGCTCTTTACAAAGGTCAAAAAAGCCTGTGTCTACAGGTGGGCTGCAAACCCATTCGCTGTTTTTACCAAAGGATGTTTCAGCATATTCAGGACGATAGCATTGATTTTCTTCATCCCATGCTGCTGCCCAAGCCTCACGATATTCGTATAAAGGAATGTGGAGGATTATTGTGCTTTCAACAGTCCTTCCTTCCTGTTCTGCGATTCCGTTAACTGCCCATCTGTACCAGTTGAACTGTGTTGGCCAAATGTGGGCATATTCACCCTCGTAAACAGTGCCGTCTTTTAATACGTAGTGCTTTGAATTATGGGTATCCATCATGAATAATGTGTGGATAGTTTTGCCGTTTTCTGTGATATTGATAATGTAGTTACCGTAGCCCATATCTTCAGGACCGAATTGGAAAAGACAGTTTTCTGCTTGTGTGAAAAGCTCTGCTGCCCAGAATTCACTTACGCAACCCTGACCGTCATGGTTACCCATTACAGGAGCCCACGGAATACCGAATGAGTCAATGTAGTTTATTAATTCCATATAAGCAACCGTACCCCATGCATTGTCACCGGAAAGGGTAATAAGGTCAGGCTGTTGTTCTTCAATAAGCGTTGCAATCATATTGTTGCTTCTTGTACCAATATCTGCAAAAACCTCATCATCATTTAATTGAACATCAGCAATGTTAAGAATAACAAAGTCTTTTGATGAATCTTTTTCAAGCTCAACGTATGCTTCTGATGTAAACTCATCATTTACAGACCATTTTGTGAAGTAAGCATCTTCACCACCGGCATCAACAAAATTGTTGATTGGTGCCATGAATTGTAAAAATGACATCATAAAAGCAATAATCATTTTAATAATTGCCATAATGTACCTCCGTAAGTATAAAATTTGTTAAATAGCAGTATAGCACATTTTGAGTATAGTTGCAATAGCAATACTTAAATCGTATTAATTCATTTCATCGTATAAAATTTTAATTATTTTTGTACTGTTAAGGCAACAGTCGGTGTTATTGCTGTGGTAGTATGATACCAGAAAGCCGTTTTCACATTCTGTAACGGCAGGGTAGCAGTAGCCGTTAGAAAGGTCATCTTCAATATAATAAAGGTTTTCCTTTAAAAAGGTTTCACCTTTGTCGTAGCTCACCGCCAAAACAAATGGTGTTCTGCCCCAGAATTCTTTATCTTCATCTCTTAAAACGTGTTCAGGTATAGGGTTAAAAATAGCGATAGCTATATTTTTGCAATTTTTAACCGACATAGGTGAACCAGGTGAAGAGAAAAAGGTGTTTGGACAAGGTGGTGACCATGTTTCACCAAAATCTTCAGAAAAGCTCTGGTATTGAAAACCAAGACACGTTCTTATGTAACACCATAAGACTCCGTTTCCTTTTTCATAAATACCGGGCTCCTGAAGACCTATGGGGTCGTGAGGAAAAGGACAAGTAATTTTTTCTTCGGATTTTTTAAATGTTTTACAATCATCATCGGAATAAACAAAGTAAATTTCACCGGGTGTCAGGCCTTCATAGCCTACGTGTAGTGAGTGACAAGCAAGCGGTAGAATTACTCTTCCGTTTGAAAGTCTTTCAACTCTGTCATTATTAAGAATGTAATAGTCATCTCTTAAAACATTTTTTATACAGCTTACAGGCTCGCTCCAGGTTTTGCAATCATCTTCGGAACGACGGAAAATAATATCATCTGTGCCGTCAGGATTTTTAAAAATATAGAATGCACCAATGTCACCATTTGCCATTTTTAAAAAAGAAAAGCTCATTATATTAACGGCATTTTGGGGCTTTGCAAAAAGAACGCCTTCATCTGTCCAGCTTTCGCCATCATCTGTTGATTTAATGTAAGAAATCTGAGCCACGTCTTCATCTTCTCTGCCATTACTGAAAAAGGAGGTGTACGCAAAAAGAAGACTACCGTCACTCAGACGTATAAATGAGCCTTCACCATTTCGTGAATTGTTTTGTGTTGCAGGTATAAAATGAACCTGTCTGCCGATTTTTTTCATAAAAAGTCACCCGGAAATTTTTTTATATTTTAACATATTTTTGATTTATTGTAAATTCATAAATGTAATGAAATCTTTTTGTTGTAAATGATAATAGAATTATATTTTTTACTATGATATTATTGATGTACATTAAAGAGGTGATGTTATGCGATTTGTTGCAGACCACGATTTTCATATACATTCTACTGTTTCGCCTTGTTGTCACGATGAAAATCAAGTACCCTTGAATATTCTTCGTTGTGCAGAAGAAAACGGTTTTAAAACAATTTGCCTTACTAATCACCTTTGGGATGAAAATGTAAAAAGTGAGGCAGAGTGGCACGAAAAGCAAAGACTTTCGTGTTTGGAGAGCGTTTTACCTTTGCCTCAGAGTGATAAGGTTAAATTCCTTTTTGGTGCGGAAGCTGATATGGATTATAATTTTGTTTTGGGTATTAGCGAAAAAGCACTTAAGGCAATGGATTTTGTAGCTATCCCTACAACTCATATGCATCTTGCAGGGCATACCGTCCGTGAAAAAATCCGTACACCTGAAGAGGCGGCTAAGATATGGCTTGTGAGGTTAAAGGAATTGTTGAAAAAAGATTTACCCTGGCATAAGCTGGGCATAGCACACCTGACAAGCAGTCATATTATGAAAAATCATAATTGTGAGGTTGTGGCACTTCTAAAAGATGCAGACCTATATCAGGTGTTTTCGGATTGTTCGGAAAAAGGCGTAGGAATAGAGCTTAATATAAAAACTCTTTCTTTGTCAGATGAAGAAAGAAAAATTCTTTTGCGACCATTTTACATAGCAAAGGATTGCGGTTGTAAGTTTTATCTCGGCAGCGATTCTCATAATGTTGAAGCATTAAAAAATTCAAAGTCAAATTTTGAAAATATAATAACGTTGCTGGATTTAAAAGAAAATGATAAATTTATTTTAAGGTGATAGATTAATGGATAACGAAAATGCAATACTTTCTGCAGAGGAATTAGATTTAGACATAGAGTTTGATGTGGACAATATTTTGTCGGATATTGAACAACGGGAAATGCAGTTAGAAAGCGAATTAACAGAAGAGCTTAAACAATTGGAATTTCTTGAAGAAGAAAGAAAGCAAATCGGTAACCCCGATAGTCTTGGTAAGGTTGTGCTTGATGAGGTTTACAAGCAGTTTGCAAATCAAGTTGGACTTGAAATGACAAATGAAACATTAATACAGAAATATAATAGGGAGCATCCTGAAAGCTACGATGAAGTAAGTAAGAAGGTTTTGCAAGACCCTAAATATAAAGAAACTAAAGAAAAACTGAATGAACAAAAAACAAATGGTGGGGTTAAAGACGGTTATACGGGCAAAACACTTTCAGGTAATGATAGTATGAACGTAGACCATACTGTATCCCGTAAGGAAATATATGAAAATCAAAGAAGAATGCAAGCAGGTTTAAGTACAGAGTCACTTGCAAATAAATCTGAAAATCTTGTAGCAACTAACGAAAATCTTAATAAGAGTATGAGTGATACTCCTAAAAAAGAATATGTTGAAAAAAGAGAGATTCGCGAAAACGACCTTAAAGCGCAAAATGAAAGAGCAAAACAAAAAATAGATGAGTCAAATATGACTCCCGCACAAAAGAAAGCAGAAAAAGAAAAACTTGATAAGGCTTTGCAAAACAAGCTTGATATGGATGATGATTTAGTTTTAGAGGCAGATAAAAATGCACGAAAAGCTATAAACAAAGAAATCCGTAATGAAGGTACAAAGCAGGTTGCAAAAAAAGCAGGTGCAGATGCTTTGAAAACAATGGCGGTTACTGCCTTGTTTGATTTTGCAAAAGAGGTAATGAATGCTCTTGTAAGGTTCTTTAAGGAAAAACATAAGAGCTTTAAGCTTTTTCTTGAAGAAATGAAAAAAGCATTAACACATATGCTTGAAAAAATAAAGGGTTACCTTAAGCAAGGTGCATCAATGTTTTTAGGCTCTGTTGTATCAGAGATTTTCGGACCGATTGTAGGTGTGTTTAAAAAGCTTGCAAGTATGATTAAGCAGGGCGTTACTACTTTAATCGATTCAGTAAAATTCTTGCTTGATAAAAATAATAAAAATATGCCTCTTTCTGAAAAGATTGCACATGTAGGAAAAATTATAATTGGAGGTGCAGTCGGTTTTGGTGCTCTTGGCTTAGGTGCTGTGTTTACCAATCTTTTAGAAAAAATTCCGATTTTCTTAACACCTATTCCGTTAATGGAAATGTCTATTGGTGGACTTGTTGGCGGATTTTTGGCAAGCCTTGTGTGCGGATTGATAGGTGCAATAGCCTTGAATGCTATTGATAAATGGATAGCAAAGCGTCAGAAATCACAAAATACTATATCTAAGATAGAGCAAAACAACAAAATTCTTGATACACAAAACCAACTTGTTGAACTTCAACTGGAAAAGGTGGATGCGACAAAATTTGTTGTTGCCAAAGGTGTAATGGAAAGACATACTGAATTTGTAGAAGAAAATTCAGATATAGATGATATACTTAATGAAGAAACTTCAAATGAAAAGTTTGATGCTGATTATAATGAACTGCAAAATCTTTTAGAAATATTATAGTGGTGTGCGGAGGAAATAAAAATGTCAGAAGAAAAGGTAGTACCAACATATCAAGAAATTGAAAATGGTATAACGAATCTTACTCAGAAATCAAATGAAGAAATAAACCTGAGTTCCAAAATAGAAGCTCTTGATATGATTCAAGATGAAGAGATCCCGGATGAATTTGATGGTTTTAAAACAAAAACTCTTTTGTGGAATCATAAGGTTACCGGCGATGAAATGAATGAATATCACGAAGAGGTTGTACAAGAAGGTTTTAAAAAGGTATACGAAAGAGAAAATAAGTTTGCAAAAGAACTGACGGGAATTTATAAAGTTATAGATACATTGCATAAAGAATATCTTCCTTGGATTGGTAAAAGTTTAAGATTGGGTCGTAAAGCTGCTGATGATGCAAGGATTGCACAAAAGAATACAGAAAAAAATCTGGAAATTCAAAGACACTCAATTCTTAAAATTAAAGAATTCAAGGATAAGATTGAAGATATGCATTTAGAGGAGAAAATTTCCAATCTTATTGATAAACTTGAATCTCTTGAAGATGAGCATAATGAAAATATTCGAGCCTTGGTTGCTTTCAGAACAAAGCTGGAAGCACAAAAACATCTTTATCAGATAGATAAAACTTGGGAGGATGTTTATAACAACAAAGAGCAGATATCAAAGGTTAATAAAACAGTTTGTGTGTTAGATGATGATGTTAAATCACAAAAAAGTACAGTTTCCGAGTTTGGCCGCCGTGTTCATTCTTCAGAAGGTAAAATTAATGCACATGAGGCAGCTATTTCTGATTTGAATCGTCGTATTCGTTCTGTAAATGATACAATTGCATTGCACAAGGATTCTATTAATGAATTGCAAAGTGAGAAAGAAAAGCTACAGCAACTTAAACATCTTGCAGATGTTGATTATATGTGGTCTCAGATTCAGGATTTTGAAAATAAAATGGCCGTAGTTGATACCGAAAATCAAAAACGAGATGATGAAATTACTGCATTAAACACAAAGACAGATGCACAGGAAATAAAATCTAATGAGCTTCTTTCAATGATTCTTGAAGAACAGGAAAAAACTAAAAAACTGGTTAATAAGCTGAAAATTGCATACGCTGTTGCAGGTGCATCTGCTACCATTGCAATTGTTAATTTAATTCTTTCGGTTTTAGGTGTAATATAATGAACAATAAATATGAAAAAATGTTGTTGGATATGTCATCTAAGTTTGATGCATTAGTAAATGGATATGGTGTAATTACAAAATATGCTGATGCTATTGTTTCGCAAAATGATGACCATTCAGCAATTGCTTTACTAAAAAGGGTAACAAGTGTAATTGAATCAGATAAATATTCTGAAGAAGTAAAACAAATTGCTCTCGCACTTAAGGATAGTATTATCAGGTATTATGGTTATAAAGAGGTGAAAGAGCTTTGTGAAAAAGAACTTATAGAATATGATACTCGTTCTTTACCTGAGCTTTTAGATGAGCTTGATGCTCTTGTGGGACTTGGCAATGTTAAAGAAAAGGTTTCAGAGCTTATAGCTTACCAGAAGGTTCAAAAACTTCGTAAGGAGCACGGTCTTTCAATAGGTAAAAATACCTTGCATCTTGCCTTTGTAGGTAATCCCGGAACAGGTAAAACAACTGTTGCCAGAATTGTAGGCAGAATGTATAAGGAAATAGGGCTTTTATCTAAAGGTCACTTTGTTGAGGTTTCGCGTACTGACCTTATTGCCGGTTACCAGGGGCAGACTGCATTGAAGGTAAAAAAGGTTATTGAAAAAGCTAAAGGTGGCGTGCTTTTTATTGATGAAGCATATAG
>JAZUMM010000085.1:0-4079 GCA_045603625.1 Acutalibacteraceae bacterium
CATCGTTACCCATACATATCCTCCGTATTTCTGGACATAGTTGAACATTTTATCGTTAATAAATTATAACAGAATATTATATATAAAACAACAAAAAAATTGCAATTTGTATTTATTTTCAGATAAATATGATGTATAATATTGGTAATATTTGTCGAAAGGTTGTGTTTTAATGAAAAAAGCTTCAAAAATCTTATTAGGAACTGCAGGAGCCTGCACAGGATTAGGTGTAATAATGAACACTTGTGTTTTAACACGTGTATCAAAGGTTTTCAGCGATAAGAAAAAAGAAATTGAAGAAAAGAAAAACCCAACAGATGCTACCCTTCCCGAAAACATTTTAAGAGCAGAAGGCGATGCTTGGGTTGACTTTCAGAACTATGAACATATAGTTATTAAAAACAGAAAAAACAAACCGATACATAGCCTTATAGTTAAACAAAAAGAACAATCAGACAAATGGCTTGTTTGTGTGCACGGTTACACAAGCTCACCAAAAGGTATGGGTAGCTATGCCCTTCATTATTATAATCGCGGATATAACGTTATTTTACCTGCATTACGTGGTCACGATATGAGTGAACATCAACATATTTCTATGGGTTGGCTTGACAGATTAGATATTGTTGATTGGATTCAATACCTTATAAAAACATACGGCGCAGATATTCAGATTGTCCTTCACGGTGTTTCAATGGGTGCGGCAACAGTTATGATGACTACCGGTGAAAATATTCCTTTTAACGTAAAATGCTGTGTAGCTGACTGTGGATTCTCAACAGTATGGGATGAATTTAAAAACGAATTAAAAAATACATATCATCTTCATGCATTCCCTACCCTTCACTCTGCAAGCGTTGTAAGTAAATTATTCGGCGGATACGGATTCAAAGAAGCATCTTGCCTTAAGCAATTGAAAAAATCAAAAACACCAACAATTTTCCTTCATGGAGAAAAAGACGAATTTGTTCCGTACAGAATGATGGACCTCAACTATAACGCAGCAGCTTGTGAAAAGGTTAAGGTTTCCATTCCTGATGCAGAGCACGCAGAGGCACATTTAATTCACCCCGAAATTTATTGGCCTGAAGTATTTAAATTTGTTGATAAGTACGTTGATTAATATTTTACCGGACTTGAAAATCAAGTCCGGTTTTTTTGAATAATTCTGACATAAAATGTTATGTTAATAATATCCTTTTATTAACAACAATTTAATAAATTATACTTGCTTTTAGTTATAGAATGTAGTAAAATAATTATGATTACAATAGGTAATTTTGGATAAATTTTTAGGAGGTTATACTAATGTCAGCATTAACCACAAACAAAAGTGTACTTTCTTGGATTGACGAGAAAGTTGAACTTGTTAAACCTGACAAAATTGTTTGGATTGACGGTTCAAAAGAACAAATTGAAGAATTAAGAGCTACTGCTTGTTCAACAGGTGAACTTGTTAAACTTAACCAGGAGCTTCTTCCTGATTGCTACCTTCACAGAACTGCAGTCAACGACGTTGCTCGTGTTGAAGACAGAACTCTTATCTGCTCAAAGAAAGAAGAAGATGCAGGTCCTACAAACCATTGGATGGACCCGGAAAAAGCATACGCAATGCTTTACGATATTGCAAAAGACAGCTACAAAGGCAGAACAATGTATGTTATCCCTTATTCAATGGGTCCTGTTGGCTCACCTTTTGCAAAAGTAGGTATTGAACTTACAGACTCAATCTACGTTGTTCTTAACATGGTAATCATGACAAGAGTTGGCGCAGATGTTTTAAAGGTTCTTGGCGATAGCGATGATTGGGTACGCGGTCTTCACTGCCGTTGCGATATCGATGCAGAAAAAAGATGGATTTGCCAATTCCCTGAAGATAACACAATTATTTCAGTTAACTCAGGTTACGGCGGAAACGTTCTTCTCGGTAAAAAATGCTTTGCTCTTCGTATTGCTTCTTATCAGGGTAAAAACGAAGGCTGGCAGGCAGAACACATGCTTATTCTTGGTATCCAGAATCCAAAGGGCGAAGTTAAATATATTTGTGCTGCATTCCCATCTGCTTGCGGTAAAACAAACCTTGCTATGCTTATTCCTCCTGCACTCTATCAGGAAAAAGGCTACAAAGTATGGTGCGTAGGTGACGATATTTCATGGATTCGTAAAGGTCCTGACGGAAGACTTTATGCAATCAACCCTGAAAACGGCTTCTTCGGTGTTGCTCCGGGTACAAATGCTAAATCTAACCCTAACGCTCTTGAATCAACTAAAAAAGGTACAATCTTCACAAACGTTGTTCACAACCTTGACAACGATACAGTTTGGTGGGAAGGCCTTGATAAGAATCCACCTGCAAATGCAGTTGAATGGAAAGGTAACCCATGGAACGGTCAGGAAAGTGAAGAAAAAGGTGCTCATCCAAACAGCCGTTTTACTGCTCCTGCAGTTAACTGCCCTTGCTTGAGCCCTGAGTTTGAAAATCCAAACGGTGTGCCGATTTCTGCAATCGTATTCGGTGGCAGACGTGCAAAGCTTGCTCCACTTGTTTATCAGTCACGTGACTGGAACCACGGTGTATTTGTTGGTTCAATTATGGCATCAGAAACTACTGCTGCAGCTGCAGGTGCAGTTGGTGTTGTTCGTCGTGACCCAATGGCTATGCTTCCATTCTGTGGTTACAACATGGCTGACTACTGGCAGCACTGGATTGATATTGGTAAAACTCTTGTCCCTGAAAAGGCTCCAAAAATCTTTAACGTTAACTGGTTCCGTAAAGATGATGAAGGCAACTTCATGTGGCCAGGCTTCGGCGACAACCTTCGTGTTCTTGACTGGATTATCGACCGTTGCGAAGGCAAGGTAGATGCTAAAGAAACAGAAATCGGTTACATTCCTTACGCTGAAGATATCAACATTGAAGGTCTTGAGGGTGAAGTTTCACTTGAATCACTCAACAGCATTCTTGAAGTTGAAAAAGAACTCTGGCAAGAAGATGCTAAAGGCATTGAAGAATTCTACGCTAAATTTGGCGACAGAATTCCTGAAGTTCTTGTTAACGAGCTTGAAACTCTTAAGAAAAACGTTCAATAAATTTGTTTATAAAGGGTTGTACCTCAGGTGCAGCCCTTATAACGATTATAGGTAGTCTAAATAATGACATTCATATAATCTTTGTATAAAACATTAAGTTACAGAAAGAAGTAATACAAATGGCTAAACTTACAAGAGATACAAAAGACGGTATTTATTCACTTATGCTCACTCCTTTTTTTGAGGACAGAAGCATTGACTACAATACATATGCGGAATACGCTGATTGGCAGGTTTCTCAAGGTGTTGACCACCTTTTTGCAGTATGTGGCAGTTCAGAAATGACTCTTCTTACATTAGAAGAAAGACTTAAACTTGCTGAGCTCACAGTTAAACACAAAGGTAACACAACAGTTGTTGCAACTGCAAACATTGAAAAAACAAAGGAAGAAAACCTTGAAGAAATCAAAAAAATGGAGCAGACCGGTGTTGACGGTATTGTTCTTACAACAAAAGGCTACGGCGATGATGAAGATACACTTATTTCTTACATTCAGGAATTAGCATCTTCAACTACCCTCCCTGTTTTTATGTATGAGTTCCCGGGTTTCCAACCGCACCTTATAAGCGGTAAAGCATACGGCGAGCTTACAAAGGACGGTCTTATCTGGGGTATTAAAGATACAACTTGCAGTATTGAATTAATTAAGGATAAAATAGACAATAAAAACGATTCAACAATCATTCAGGCTAATATGCCTTACCTTTTTGATTCATACGTTGCAGGTGCACGTGGTGTTATGGCTACTCCAACATCCTGCGGTGGCGCATTCTTCCAAAGATTCCACGAGGCTTTTGTAAGTGGTGATATGGCTCTTGCAGAACAACGCTACAATGAAATTATTCTTCTTGATAATGCAATTGACAGCGGTTTCTGTGCAAGTGCTAAAGAGCTTAACAGACTTCAAGGTGTTACAGGCTACAACTGGTACACAAGAGGCTCACACATCCTTTCTCCTGCAAGACTTCGCTCAATCAAATCCTTCCAC
>JAZUMM010000086.1:0-2645 GCA_045603625.1 Acutalibacteraceae bacterium
TCATCGCCCTGGCAAAAGGCAAGAAAGAATACGACAAGAGGCAGAGTATCAAGGAAAAGGATACCCGCCGTGAACTTGAACGCGGAGGTATCCTGTAATGGAAATGACAGTGGAGAAATACGCAATGAATCCCAAAAACCTTATGTTAAATCAGATTAAATCAAATGAAAACTGAGTATAATCACCTGTAACCTGTTCACCTTTTACAAAGTTACGTGCAGTAAACACAACTCTGTTATCATAAACTTCGCAATAATAACCTACACCACAATCTGTTATACCGAAATTATTCTTTTTACGGTAACCCGGTATACTCAATGAAATAACATTTTTATCTTTATTAAGTACCTCCATTGTTTTTTCAAAAATACCACCGTGAAGATGACCGTTAATAAAGAAAACATTATTGTATTTTTCCATAACTGCACGAACCATATCATTTTGTTCGCCCATATCCCCTGTTTTCCAAACTTCAGGAAGACCGTGAGTAAAAGCAAAAGCCTGGTGACACATTACAAAAACAGGTTTACCGTCTTTTGTGCCTCGTGCGAGCTCTTTATCAAGAAAATCTGCCTGTGCCTGAGTTATGTACGCTTTTTCAAGAACTCTTTTTTCTGTACCGATAACAACAAAGGTATAGCCGTTTACATCGTATGAATAATAGCTTTTGCCTTTTGTATTGATACCAAGGTATTCTTTAACCTTATCCATAATTATTTTCTGGTTACGAGAAAAAAGGAAACGAACATCATGGTTACCCATTGTTATAAATAACTTGAATTTATTTTTGAATTTGTCAAACACATTAAAAAATCTGTTATATTCGGCAATTTTTCCATACTCGGAAAGATCACCTGCAATAAGCACTGCATCAAAAGCTTTTTCTGCTGAAGAAATATCCTCAAAGAAATTACCGAGATTA
This sequence comes from Acutalibacteraceae bacterium, assembly GCA_045603625.1. Classification (GTDB taxonomy): domain Bacteria; phylum Bacillota; class Clostridia; order Oscillospirales; family Acutalibacteraceae; genus DTU089. The sequence goes on from JAZUMM010000086.1 coordinate 923, forward strand.
ACAGTTGCACTTTCATTATCAATAAGATGAGTATCGGCAATGTTTGCAAAAGTTAACTTAACATTATTTTTATCCTGAAATTTAATTGGTGAATCTTTTGATAATTCAAAAGGAACATCGTAGTCTGATGCCATTGCCTTGAACTGATTTCTATATTTATCAATAAAAATTTTAAGTGACATTTCCCTCATCCTTTACTTTTTTAATATTATATAAGCTTTAATTAATAATGTCAATTTTCCTGAGAATTTTTTATAATTTCAATTAATTCGCCAACCTTTTGAGGACGTGGCTTATTGATTTTATAAAGCAACTCATCAATATGCGTTTCAATCTTTTTAATTTCTTTTTCAAACTCTTTGGCAGAAACACGTAACACGCCGAAACGCACAGCAGATAATTGAATAAGATTATCGGAGGTTACAACACGAACATTATCGTTTTTACCGATTTCACTTATTAATTTTTCAATATAATTATCGCCAAGCTCGCGCTCTTTTGTATATACAATTTTAATATTATTATAATTAAAGCGCTTACCCTTGTTACCCGGCACTTTGTATGCATCAAAAACGAGAATAGTTTCGGTTTTTGTAAAAGCACTGAAATTACATAAAATATCCGCCAACTTATCACGTGCTGCTTCTAAATTATCTGCAGCAATATTCTTTAATTCATCCCAAGCAAAAATAACATTATATCCGTCAACAATAATATATTTTTGCCTTACTACAGGATTATAGGTTGAAGAAACCGGCTTTGCAGGTGTTTTTGTGTGACTAACACGATAATACGGATGCTTATCCTTACCGAACTCCCTTTCCATAATAGCTTCCAGCTCTTTGTCATCAATATGAAAATTTCTACTGTTATACGTAACCTCATACGGATTTTTTTGTTGATTAAGGCAAGAGTCAATATGCATATAATTTTTAACATCATCCCATTTAACATTAAATCCTGCACCGTGAGCACAGAAAACGGAATCAGGTGTATTTTCCAAATCTGCTTCAGGTGAATAGTTAAAAGACTCAATAACCTCTTTTTCATTATGACACAAATCATAACCGCAAACATCTAAAGAAAGGCGCCCTTTACCGCTTGTATATGATGCAACCTCAGAAGCGTAGCCATTCATACAAACAACAGGAGCTTTTCCGGTTAAAACAGAAACGCCACCATAATCTTCAGGATTTGAAAAGGTACCCGACATTAAGCGTATATCATTAATCGCTCTGCCGATATTTTCCATAGGCACTTCAAGACGAAAACTGTAATAAGGTTCAAGAAGAACTGACTCGCTTTGCATAAGACCCTGTCTTACTGCGCGGTAAGTTGCCTGCCTGAAGTCACCGCCTTCCGTATGCTTTAAATGAGCTCTGCCTGCTGCAAGGGTAATTTTAACATCAGTTAACGGCGAGCCTGTTAATACACCAAGATGCTCTTTCTCTTGTAAATGAGTGCGAATTAAATTCTGCCAATTGCGGTCAAGGACATCTTCACCGCATTTTGAAGTAATAACAATACCTTTACCTCGCTCTGCAGGCTCAATAATCAGGTGTACCTCTGCATAATGACGTAAAGGCTCATAGTGACCTACACCCTCTACTGTATTTGTAACAGATTCTTTGTACAAAACCTTTCCCGAATCAATCTGAACATCAATATCATACTTTTCCTTAATAAGGCTTTATAAAATTTCTGTCTGAACCTCACCCATTAA
>JAZUMM010000087.1:0-9742 GCA_045603625.1 Acutalibacteraceae bacterium
TTGCTTATATCGGGGGTTATTAAAAATGGTGATAATACAGAAAGGTTTGTACATGCTCGCGGAAAGGTGTATGCACGTACACAGAATAAAATTACAAAAAAATGTGTTTTTGTTAATGAAACGCAGATAATTACAGATAAAAAACAAATTTTTAAAATTGGTTTTTTTGGGCTTGAAATTCCGTTAGGAAAAGGTGTTGCGTCATCTCACCGGACAAAAACTGAAATATTTTTGCATGGAAACGATATTATTCTGCCTGTGGGCTTTTTGCGTACAGATAATCTTGTAGTTGAAAACACGTCTTGTGACTATACAGAAAGGCAGGCAAAATATCTTTGCTTGTTAAATTGTGTTTGGGAAAAACGAAAAAGTTATTCCGATGTTCAGATTGAAAATATTTCCTATATACAAAAAGTAGAAAAGAACGGATTTTCTCTTGTAATGGATATTATATGTGTTGAAAATATTGCTCTGGAGATACTTGTTGATACAGAAAAAAACTAACACCTTTTCACAAAAAATATTGAAAAATTTAGTAGACATTTACAAAAATTGTGATATACTAAAAATGAATAAAAATATAAAGAAGGTAATGAAGTCGGAACAGATAATTAATGTAGACAGAATGGAGCAGGCGGTCAGCCTTTTTGGTAGTTTTGATGAGAATATTCTCCTTATAAAAAAAGCGTTTAACGTGGATGTTATTAGCCGTGGTTCCGATATAAAAATAAATGGTGAGCCTGAGAATGTTTCAAAAGCCGTAAAGGCAATAAACGGTCTTCTTATGCTTTTAAACAGAGGCGAAAATCTTAATGAGCAAAACGTCAGATACGTTATATCTCTTGTCGGTGAGGGTAATGAAGATAAGCTTGTTACAATGTCAGGCGATTGTATTTGCATTACAAGTAAGGGGAAGCCTGTAAAGCCAAAAACACTCGGTCAGAAAAAATATGTTGATTCAATAAAAAATAACACCATTGTTATTGGTGTTGGTCCTGCCGGTACAGGTAAAACTTATCTTGCGGTTGCAATGGCAGTTAATGCTTTCAGAGCAAAAGAAGTGAACAGAATTATTCTTACACGTCCTGCGGTAGAGGCTGGAGAAAAGCTGGGCTTTTTGCCGGGCGACCTTCAAAGTAAGGTTGACCCTTATTTAAGACCGTTATACGATGCACTTTTTGATATGCTGGGTGCCGAAAATTTTAATAAATATCTTGAAAGAGGCAATATTGAGGTTGCACCGCTTGCATATATGCGCGGCAGAACACTTGACGATAGTTTTATTATTCTTGACGAGGGTCAGAACACAACACCTGAACAAATGAAAATGTTCCTTACACGTATGGGCTTTAATTCAAAGGTAGTTGTTACCGGTGACGTCACACAAATAGATTTACCTGACGGTAAGCGCTCCGGACTGGTTGAGGTTACAAAAATACTTAAAAACATGGAACAGATTGATATTGTCAGGTTCACAGGTAAGGATGTAGTAAGGCACAAGCTTGTGCAGGATATTATAAGAGCGTACGAAAAGTACGAGGAGGCAAAGAAGAGAAATGAAAGAAAAAATTAAGGTAATAATTTCAAATAACCAAAAAGAGGTTAAAATTCCAACGGGTGTACGTCTTCTTGTAAGACGTTGCTGTAATGCAGTTTTAACCTTTGAAAATTTTTCGGAACCTGCAGAAATAAGTGTTACTTTTGTTGATGATGAGCAGATTCATGAGCTTAACAAAATGCATCGTAATGTAGATAAAAGTACAGATGTTTTATCTTTTCCTTTAGGCGAAAATGGTGTTTACGATAAAAATCTTGAAACAGGTGCTTGCCTTTTAGGTGATATTGTTATTTCTGTACCTACTGCTGTAAGGCAGGCAGATACATACGGTCACACTCTTCAGCGTGAAATAGGCTTTCTTACAGTTCATTCAATGCTCCATCTCTTGGGCTATGACCATGTAAACGGCGGTATTGAAGCCGTTCATATGAGAGAAAAGGAAGAACGAGTTCTTACAGAATTAGGCCTTAAACGTAACGAGTCCTATTATATGGGGGCAGAGGAGGAATAATCTGTATGAATGAGATAGATAGTCTCCTCAGAAGCTTCATATATGCCTTTAAAGGCTTTGGTTGGATGATTTTTAACGAACGGAACTTTCGTATTCATCTTACCTGTTTTGGCTATATGGCATATTTTTTGTTCAGGTATGATTTTTTTGTGCTGAGTAAGGTTGAGTATGCTATTTTGATTTTAACATCTGCCTTGGTTATAGGTGGCGAAATGATAAATAGCGGTATTGAAAAAGCAGATGACTCTGTTACAAGAGAAAATATTCACACAATTAAAATATCCAAGGATGTTGCGGCAGGTGCTGTGCTTGTGTTTGCCATAGCCGCGGTATTTATAGGTGTTGTGCTTCTTTGGCAGCCTGAAGCATTTAAACAGTTGTTTAATCATTATAAAGAGGCTCCGGTTCGTCTTGTTTCCTTTGGTATAAGTCTTGTGGTTGCAATTCTTTTTATATTTAAATTGGATAACAGGATGATAAGAAAAATCAAAGCAAAATATATAAGTAAAAAAGGAAATAAATAATGACAGAAAAGAAAACGGCATTTATTGCTATAGTAGGCAGACCCAACGTGGGTAAATCATCAATTCTTAACAGACTTCTGGGGCAGAAGGTTGCAATTGTTTCTTCAAGACCCCAAACAACACGCACAAAAATTATGGGTGTGTTGACAGAAAATAATGTTCAGCTTGTTTTTACCGATACACCGGGCTTCCATAAACCAAAAACAAAGCTTGGCGAAAAAATGATTAAAGCAGTTGATGACAGTATAGGTGGTGTTGATTCTTGCCTTTTTGTTACTGAGTCACGTGGCGAAATCAGACCTACTGAAATTGAGCTTTTGGAAAAGCTTCGTTCAGAAAAAATTCCTGTTGTTCTTGCAATTAATAAAATTGATATGATATCTGATAAGCAGGAGCTTATGTCACGTATTCTTGAGTTAACAAAGCTGCTTGATTTTACTGCGGTAGTTCCTGTGTCTGCTAAAAATTCAGACGGTATGGACGAGCTTAAGGAAGAGTTAATAAATCTTGCCGCACCGTCAGAGTTCTTCTTCCCTGAAGATACTTTAACAGACCAACCTGAAAGAGTTCTTGCTTCAGAAATGATAAGAGAAAAGCTTCTTCATCGTCTTAATGAAGAAATTCCTCACGGCATAGCAGTTTCTATTGAAAAAATGCGTGAGCGTGAAGATAAGCCTATTCTTGATATTGAAGCAACAATTTACTGTGAAAGAGAAAGCCATAAGGGCATAGTTATCGGTAAAAAAGGTGCTATGCTTAAAGAGATTTCAACAAACGCCCGTCATGAATTAGAGAATTTCTTTGAGTGTAAGGTTAATCTTCAATGCTGGGTAAAGGTTAAAGAGGATTGGCGTAACAGAGAAGGTCTTATTCATAATTTCGGATTAGATTAATTTAATTTTTGCTTGTTGTATAAAGCCACATTCAGTGAATAAAATATTATTAAGATATTCTGAGGAGTGGTTTTGTGGATGAGAATAAATTATGGGAAAAGTTTTGCGAAAATGGTAAGGTAAGCGACTATCTTGAATATCGCAACTGTGTAAATTCCATAGAAAAAACGGAGTTGGAAATAGTTGATAAAAATAACGGCATCGGGGCTCGTAATCAAAGAACAGAGTATAGGTGAGTCCGATAAATTAATTACTGTGCTTACTGCAAAGCATGGTATTGTGCGTGCTTTTTCAAGAGGTGCTAAAAAAACTAAAAGTAAAAAGCTTGCGGCAACATCTCTGCTCGCTTATGGTGATTTTACTTTTACCAGAACAAAAGATTCTTATGCAGTAGATGAAGCGCTTGTTAAGGAAGTGTTTTTTGAACTGAGGCAGGATGTTGAAAAAATGGCACTCGCACAATATTTTTGTCAGCTTGCCAATGAGTTTTGTGAAGAGGACTATGAGTCGGAGGAAATACTCCGGCTTTTTCTCAATGCACTTTGGTTATTAAAAAATAATAAAAAATCAACAGATTTCATAAAAGCGGTAGTTGAATTCCGCTTAATGTCCCTCAGCGGATATATGCCTGCACTTCTTGCTTGTGACAAGTGTGGCGAATATGAATCTGATTATATGTATTTTTCTTTCGAGAGCGGCAAAATATATTGTCAGGATTGTGTTTCAAGCGGACAAGGCTATTGTCTTAATGCTTCTGTTATTCAGGCAATGCGGTATGTATCACTTTCGGATTTTGAAAAGATTTTCTCGTTTACATTATCAGATGAAGCACTTAATCGCTTTTGTGAAATTTCAGAAATGTATTTATTACATAAAACGGAACGTAAATTTTCAACACTTGATTTTTATAAAGTTTTAAAAGGATAAAAAATGGTAGAATTAAACAGACATTTAAAAGCACTTGAATTTGATAAGGTTCTTTTAATGCTCTCTGCAAGAGGTTGTAATGATGATGCTAAGGAGAGTATACTTTCTTTGCGCCCTGCTACAAAGCTTTCAGAGGCACAGAAGCTTCTTTCACTTACAGAAGATGCATACATATTACTTGCAAAGCATGGCGGACCATCATTCGGTGGATTAAAAAACGTAAACAACGCCTTATCAAGAGCTAATTCAGGCGGTGTTCTTTCAATGAAGGAGCTTCTTGATATCGGCTCAACCGTAAGGGCAGTACGCTCAATAAGTGAGTGGCGCAGCAATTCAGGTCAGGAAGAAAGAAACATAGATATTTATTTTAATGCTCTTATGCCTAATAAATATCTTGAAGAAAAAATTTTTTCTGCAATTCTTTCCGAAGATGAAATGAGCGATAACGCTTCACCTGAATTGGCAGATATACGCCGTAAAATAAAAAACAAAGAAAATAGCGTAAGGGAACAGTTAGAAAAGCTTATACGCTCTCAGTCGCTTCGTGCAGTTCTGCAGGATGCAATTGTAACTCAAAGAAACGGAAGGTATGTTGTTCCCGTAAAAAGTGAACACCGCAATTCTGTTTCAGGTCTTGTGCACGATACCTCATCCACAGGTGCAACAGTTTTTGTTGAACCGGCAGGTGTTGTGGAGGCTAATAACGATATTCGTGTGCTTAAAGGTAAAGAAGCACAGGAGATTGAACGTATCTTATTTGAGCTTTCTGTTGAAGCAGGTAATTTTTATCACGAAATAAAGGGTAGCTACGAAAATGCAATAGAAATTAACGTGGCTTTTGCAAAGGCTCATTTTGCATATCAGCTAAAAGGTAGTGTGCCGATTCTTAATGATAAAGGCATAACAGATTTAAAAAAGGCACGCCATCCGCTTATAGATCCTCAAAAGGTTGTGGCAACAGATATACGTCTCGGTTCGGATTTCGACACTCTTGTAATAACAGGACCGAACACAGGCGGTAAAACCGTTGCAATTAAAACTATTGGTTTGCTTTCTGCAATGGCTTCGGTTGGTCTTTTTGTGCCGGCTATGGATGAGAGCAAATTATCAGTTTATAAAAATATTCTTGTGGATATTGGTGATGAGCAAAGTATCGAGCAGTCCTTGTCAACCTTTTCATCTCATATGGTTAATATTGTAAACATATTAAAGCAAGCAGATGAAAATTCACTTGTGCTTATAGATGAATTAGGAGCAGGTACTGACCCTGTTGAAGGTGCTGCCCTTGCAATGGCAATTCTTGAACAGCTACATTTTCAGGGTGCAAAAATAGCCGCTACCACACATTATGCTGAGCTCAAGGCGTATGCTCTTGATACACCACGTGTGGAAAATGGCTCTTGTGAATTTGATGTTAATAGCCTTAAACCTACATACAGGCTTCTTATAGGTATTCCCGGCAGGTCAAATGCTTTTGCAATATCTGAAAGATTAGGTATTGAAAGAAATATTATAGAAAGAGCAACAGAGCTTGTTTCCTCCGAAAATATTCGTTTTGAGGATGTTGTTGACAGTCTTGAAAAAAGCCGTCTTGAAATGGAAAAGCAACGTTCAGAAGCATTGGATGAAACAAGAATTGCAAAGGCTGAAAGAGAAAAGGCATTGCAGGTTTTAAAGGATGCCGAGCAACGCAGAGAAAAAGAGATTGAAAATGCAAGAGGCGAAGCACTCAGAATAGTTGAGCACGCAAAGCGCGAAGCTAACGCCCTTTTAAATGAAGTAGAAAAACTTAAAAAAGAAGCTAAAAAAACACAGAATGCAGCTGAGCTTGCACGTAAAACAAAAAGTACGGTTAATGCCCATCTTAACTCTATAAACAGTGCGGTTAACCCTGTTTTTGATGATATGGATGACGATGATGATTACGTTCTTCCTCGCGAGCTTCAGATAGGTGATACAGTTTATTGCAAAACAATCGGCAAAAATGCAAACGTAACTGCACTTAAGGATAAAAAGGGTACGGTTGAAATTGCAGCAGGTATGTTGAAAATGCGTGTTAAAGAAGAAACTCTTCGTCTTGTGGATAAGCCTAAAAAGGCAGAACCCAAAAAGAAGGTTTCAACAACCAGAGTTTCAGGCGAAAGTCGTTCTTCAATGCAGGTTAGTAACCGTTGTGACCTGAGGGGCCTTATGGTTGACGAGGCGATTCTTGTTCTTGACCGTTTTCTTGATGATTTACTTCTTTCAGGGCTTACCGAATGTACAATCATTCATGGTAAAGGTACAGGAGCTCTTCGTGCAGGTATAACCCAATACCTTAAAACCGATCCAAGAATCAGAACGTTCCGTTTAGGAACGTTTGGTGAAGGGGAGAATGGGGTAACAATAGCAGAAATCAAATGAAAATTCAAAATCTTGGGCGACTGACTTGATTTAGTTCGTAGCATGCTCAAAATATATCAACTCTAATAACTCTAAAATGAGAGGAAGTCGGTCTTGTGACCGACTTCCTTTATGTTTCTTTAAATCTTATTAACTCAAGGTTATCAACAAACTCTGTGTCAATTGCCGTGCTGTAATCCTCGCATTTATTTTGCCAGATAACTTCTGATTTTTCAATTGTAATATTCTTTGCATATCTTATATAGAATCCGGCATTCTTGATTTTTTCAACACCATACTGTAAGCAAGGGCGCAGGTCGTAAAGACCGCTTTCCCATTTAGTGTATTTGTTCATAGTGACACTTACGTTTTCAAAAGAAACGTTTTCAATTTGGTTTTCTGCATTTCCGTGTATCAATACGCCGTTTTCACCGTTACAGGAAATATTTCTGAAGCGTATATTTTTAATTTTACCTGATTTTGTATTTTCGTCGCGGTTAAAGGTTGTAATAACAATTGGTTCTGCCGTGCCCCACCAATCAGGACAGAAGCGCCTTGTTTCTATAATGCAGTTTGAATATGTAACGTTTTCAACGTTACCGCCGTCACGTATCTGAATTGAAAGACCGCGGTTGCTTTTGGAAATTATGCAATTATCAACAATAACGTTTCTGAAATCATCTACGCCTTCGGTACCGATTTTTATAGCAGCAGAGGTAGAAATAAGAGTACAGTTTGCAATAATAATATTTTCACAAGGACCGTATTCAGCATTACCTTTTGAGGTCTTTAAGCAGATGCAGTCATCTGCACATTCAATGTGACAGCCTAAGATTCTTACGTTTGTACAATGGTCAGGGTCGATTCCGTCAGAATTTGCAACGTCAAGGTCATTGAGTATACGTATTTCCGAAATAAGCACGTCGTCACATCCTGCAGGGTGCAATGTCCAGAAGGGTGCATCTGTTATTGTTACGTTTTTAAATGATATATTGTTACTTTTTTCAATGTAAATAACAGTAGGGCGAGGGTAAAAATTGCCTGTAACGTAATATTTATCTTTTCTTTCAACAAAAGAATGACCGTTTGCATCTATCGTACCTTCACCTGTTATTGAACAACCGTCCGCTTCAAAACCGTAAATAAATACAAAAGAGGGCTTACCTGTTACAGGGTTACCTATAAGTGCTGTTTTGGGGTCATTTATCATATTGCAGGGTCTTATATAACCGTTAATATCACTCGTAGCCTTAAGGCGAGAGCCTTTTTGCAAATGAAGTTCAACGTTTGCTTTGATTTGAATTGAATCTGTATAATAAGCTTTGCCTGATGTGAACACAACTGTTCCGCCTCCGTTATTAAAGGCGTGGTCAATAGCGTTTTGTATAGCTTTTTTGTCGTTAGTTACGCCATCAGCTTTTGCACCATAGTCTTCAGGATAAAAATAAAGCATAATAATCTCCTTTATAAAACAAGCAGGGCAGAGGCCCTGCTTACATTATTTTATTGAAAAACGTACCTTTGAAAAATCAAGCTTTTTAAAATCTTCTTTCTTCATTGTGAAATATGCAATTTTTTCTGTATCTGCAAGAAAACCGGGCATATTATCATCAAGCGGGTCATATTGTAAAAGAATCAGGTCTTCTCCATCTTCAATAAGTACCCTTGTTCCGTCTTCAGCAGTATTGCAATCACGAAAATCAATAGAGTATTCAGCTTCTGTGTCGCCTAAAAAATCAAAGCCTGCATTAAAATCGTCTATGAGAGTATCAGGCTCATCTGATGAATAACGGATGTTAGGTATAAATGCTCCGTTTTCAAAGGTGAGAAAGAAATAAATAAAGCCTTTTTGCGGACAAAGTCCGTTTTTATCATATTTCTTGAATTCTGATATTTTTAATTGACAAAAGAAAAAGTCTTCGTCGTTTATTGTGCCGTCCGCAAGCCATTCTTCAGGCATTGTAGGTGAGCCGAAAAATTTGCTTGTGCCGGGGTCATATTCTCCGTGTGCTTTTTCTACTAGAATTTCTATCATTGTGCTACCCCCAGGTATTCTTCAAGTGTAAGGTTATTCTTTTTCATTTGTTGTGCTTCCTCAACGCCGACGTAACGCCAATGCCAAGGCTCGTAACTGAAGCTTGTGATTTCTTGCTTATCTGATGGATAACGCATCACAAAGCCGTAATTAGCAGCATTTTTCTGAAGCCACTCAAAAGCTTTGGTTGCCTCGAAGCTTTCATCTGCACAAATAATATCAACAGAAAAGCCTAAATTGTGCTCCGAAGAGCCGGGTGGCAGGATTGTTGATATGGCTTTTTCATTTGCTTCTTCTGCAGAGTATCCTTGACTTGTGAAAAAGTCGGTTTTTTTATTGAATTTTAATTCCTGTTCTTCATAGGTTCGGTATGCCGAAAAAGGTGTAAGAACAATATTCTCCTTAAGTGCGGCATTGTACATTTCTTCGTATTTTTGCGCTGCTGTTTTTTCAAGTCTTTCAGCACTGTTGCAGATATAAACAAGGTCAGGTTTATATTCGTCCTCAAGTCTGTATTTTGAGTTTATAAGCGTCAAGTAAGGTTTTTCACTATCAATGGTAATAACTGTCGGGTTATCAACAGTGCCCGGTTGCAAAACTGTAACTGCAGGATATGTGTTTTCTGCTTGAGGCGAAGACACAAAGTTACTTGCCTTGTTTGTTGTGTTTTGGGTAGTAATTGCTTTAGTTGAACTGTCAGCTTCCTTGCTTTTTTGTATTTTTTTGTTGTTTACTGTAACGCATATACAAATAACGCCAACAAAAACAATAACAATAGAAAGCATAACGCAAAGAAATTTCTTTGCCCTTTCTTCTTTTGTTAATTTTATTTTTGCTTTTTTATTTTTTAAAGAATCGGTATCGGCTTTGTTTTTTAAATCTATCATTAAGCGCCCTCATTTCTTTGCTAAT
>JAZUMM010000088.1:0-4575 GCA_045603625.1 Acutalibacteraceae bacterium
AATATATGCAGACGTAAGCTTTCTCTCAAAAAAAGAGGCGGTTCAGTTGTTCAACCTTGGGTATATGGTGAAAAAGAACCTGTTTCAAAGGTGACTCTTCGCTACACATTTGAAAGTGAAATAGATTATGAAGGAGCCCAGCTTGCCCTTGAAAATGTTGAGCTGGCAGAGATTTACCTTAACAACGTAAAAGCAGACACAACCGTAAAAGGTAACTACGTAGATATTTCTATATTCAAAATAGATTTACCAAAAATTATAAAAGGCAAAAACGAATTAATTCTCACATACAAATACGGTGAGTCCACAAACCTTGAAAACATTTTGATTTTAGGTGCTTTCGGCGTAAAGGTAAACGGTCACAAAGCAACAATTACAGAATTACCTAAGAAAATAGGCTTTGGTGATATTACTTCACAAGGCTTCCCGTTCTACGGCGGCAACATTACATATAAGCTTCCTGTTACCGTAACCGACAACACAATTTCAATTGTTGCTTCCGATTTTTACGGTACACTTATAGGCGCAAAGCTTGATGACAAGGAAATAGGCAAAATAGCATACCCGCCATATTTTGCAAAGTGTGAAAACGTTGAAAACGGAAACCATATTCTTCAATTAACGTTGTTTGGTCACAGATACAATACCTTTGGCCCTGTTCACCTTGTTAACGAAAAAGAAAGCTGGCATGGCCCCGATGCATGGAGAAGCTCAGGTCTCAACTGGAGCTATGAATACACTTTAAGAAGAATCGGTCTTATGAAAGCTCCTGTAATTGAATAATTACAAAAAAAGCACCTCTCACAAGAGAGGCGCTTTTTCTTTATTATTATGATTTTTAAAAATTAAAAACGACAGGTGAACTAAATCTTTGGATTCCCTTTTTGGATTTTGAGTGCAGAACGACGATTTAGAGAACGACGGTGTATATTATAATACTCCGAGTGAACTAAATCTGGTTATGCGCCTTTTGGATTCCCTTTTGGGATTTTGAGTGCAGAACGACGATTTAGAGAACGACGGTGTATATCATAATACTCCGAGTGAACTAAATCTAGTTATGCACCAAAATCGGAAGAACGACGGTAATGAAAAAGATATTGTTGAGCTATACCCTGCGTTTTGTAATATTCAGAAGGAAAGCCTTGCGGATACATTTCCTGAAGAATTCGCTTTACCCAAACATCCACAGGGAACGCCTCTACTCTGCCGAAGCCGTAAAGAAGAGCACATTGTGCGACCTTTTCGCCAACACCCTTGATTTTTAACAGCTCCTCTTTTGCTTTTTCAAATGGTAATGATTTTACTTTTTCAATATCAACCTCACCGGAGGATATTTTTTGTGCGGCATCTATAATATATTTTGCACGGAAGCCCGCTCTGATAGGCGCAAGGTCCTCCACAGTTAATTGTGCTATTTTTTGCGGTGACGGAAACGAATAACCATTTTCTGTTTTATCTCCGAAATTCTCGCATAATCTTTCTATTATACCTTTGATTCGCGGAATATTATTGTTTGCCGAAATTATAAAAGAACAAATTGCTTCCCATTCATCCTGCTTTAAAATTCTGATACCCGGAAATGCAGTACACGCTTTTACAAGATGCTCGTCTTTGTAAGATGTAATAATCTGATTATAATCTCTTTCCAAATCAAAATACACACGCCAAATTGTTTCGTAATCTTCCTGACTTGTATTAAAAAACCAAATTGTTTTTCCTTTTTGCTCAATTTCAAGGTATTTACCTTTAACAATACCTTGCCAATGACCGTTTTCAGTTTTTTTCCATCTGAAAGACTGTCCGCAATCTAAAGTAAGGTCCAGACACAAATGCTCAACATCTTCCAGAACCACATTTTTCTCATTTACATACACATTCATTTTTATCACCAAAAATATGATACAACAATCCTCTTTTTTAGTAAAGTTTTTTTGTCAACCAATTTTATGAAAATTATATTTTTTCTACGTTTTTAACAGTATTTTTTTGCTTTTTTGGTGATAATTTTTATTGTATATTTTTGCTAAAGAACTTTTATACTTTTGCCTTTTTTTGACTTTCCATTTTGTATAATTCAAAAACTTTTCAACAAATCGTATACAAAATGACTTTATCGAAATTTGTCAAAAAAAATATAGAAAATGTCAAAAACCTATCTGTATAGCCTGTTTAAAGGGTCAGTTGTCAACATTTTGAACACAGTTTTGAACAATTTTACAGGGAAAGAGTATTATACTATTTGTATAATTTTTGGTTTGTCAATTTTTACAAACACCCATTTTTATTTATTTTCAAAAAAGAAATTACTTAAATTTTGTTGTTAAAAAAGCCTTCAACTATGACGAATTTTTAACATTTTCCCTTGCATAATAATTTTGTATAAATTTGCAATTTTCAACCAATATAATCATATAAAGATTTTTGTTTTAAAAAAGGAGATTTGTATGATAAAAGGTGTAAACAAACAAGTGCTGGAAATTGCAGAAACACAAAACGGATTTTTTGAAAAAGCTATATTCTTTGTCAAGCCTGAATATAGCGGTATGTCTGAAGGTAAATTACGCGAAAGTGCTAAAAAAGAGATTGAAACTGCAGGCATACCACCCAAACAACAATATTTTAAACGAATAAGCCTCAAGGATTCTGCAAAGCTTATTTTGTGTTTTGTTGCAGGTGTGATTGCGGGAATTATTTTCAATTGTATTATTCTTTAAAATATGGTACACTTAAGAAAAATCTTTAGGAGTACTTTATGCGATACCATCACATTTTTTGGGATTTTAACGGAACGGTAATAGATGACGTGCACAACGCTTTGGGCTGTGTAAACGATTTACTTGACAGAAAAAATCGTCCGCACATCACCTTAGAAGATTATTATAATTACGTAGAAACACCAATAATTGGTTTTTACCGACACATTTTACCGCCCGAAGAATTAAATTTTGATGAAATTTCAAAAAAATATCATGAGGATTACGCAAAAAGAATAAACGAAACACAGCTTTCAACGGGTGCATACGAGCTTATGCACTCTTTGAAAAATAATGGCGCACACCAATACATAGTAACTGCAAACATTATCGATGAGGCTACTGACCTTATAAAAAAATACGGTATATATGATTGCATTGATGTGATTATCGGTGCCGAAAACACCTTAGCAGAAAGCAAAACAGAGCGTGCCGTCAAGCTCTTTGAGTCTTTGAACATAGACAGAAACGATGCTGTTTTTATAGGAGATACCTTGCACGATTTGGAAACAGCAAACGCCTTGGGTATTGACTGTGTACTTGTTTCATACGGTCACCAGGGCAGAAGACTTTTAGAAGAGCACAACGCCTTCGTTGTAGATACAATGGAGGAAATCAAAAAAATTATTTATGATAATCGCTTTGTGGATTTTCATACACACTCAACCTGTTCAGACGGTACACTTACACCTACCGAGCTTGTACAGCATGCAAACAAAAGTAAAATAAGTGCTTTTGCATTAACCGACCACGATAGTGTTGACGGTATTGAAGAAGCTTTAAATGAAGCGAAAAAAACAGATATTGAATTTATACCTGGTATTGAATTTTCTGCCGCAGAAAAAACAGAAACACACATAATCGGTTTATTTATTGACCACAAAAACGAGGTTTTGCTTAACACAATCCAAAAGCTCAAAAACAGTCGCAAAAGACGAATGGAGGATATTTGCCATAAGCTGCAGAACCTGGGACTTGATATTACCCACGACGAAGCATTAAAGGTTGCAGGCGGTAGCTTTGTAGGCAGAGCACATATTGCAAAGCTTATGGTTAATAAAGGCTACTGCACCACAATACGCGAATGCTTTGACAAGTATATCGGATTAAATAAGCCTGCCTATTCCGAAAAAAACGAACTCACCGCAAAGGAAGCGGTAATTGCCATTAAAGCAGCCGGTGGTCTTGCTTTTCTTGCTCATCTTAACCAGACAGGGTACAGCATTGAAGAGCTGGAAGACCTTTTAACCGAATTAAAAACGGTCGGCCTTACAGGCATAGAGGGCTACTATCCCGAATATACTCCGGAGCACACAGCACAATACCGTAAGCTTGCAGAAAAGCTTAATTTAGCAATAGCAGGCGGCTCAGATTTTCACGCGGATATGAAGCCACACATAAAAATCGGTATTGGTAACGGCACTCTGCACATTCCTTACTATGTTTATGAAAATTTAAAAAACATAAAAAATCGCGACTAAAACGCTTTTTTTTGATGAAACTAAATCCGAAAAGAAATTTTCGGATTTTTATTTTGGAGTAATCAAATGAGTAAACGTATAAAAACAGAATGTAAAAGCTTATTAAAGGGTTCAACCTTTAAATTATTTTTTATATCTTTTTTTAGTTTTTTATTACGTTATGGTGGTAGCCTGGGATTGATTTATTTGTTTTATACATTTATTAACAGTAGCTTTACTGCCCTTTTAAAAAACTACTACGGCAACACATCAGCTTACCTTTTCACCTGTTTTTTATTTTCCCTAATTCTCTTTTTGTTTCTTCTTATTTGCAGTGATATTAAGCAAAAGGAAAATTA
>JAZUMM010000089.1:0-8241 GCA_045603625.1 Acutalibacteraceae bacterium
TACTTCAGAGACTTTTTTAAGCTTAAATGAAAAGTATGTGGAAATATGGAAAGATATAGAAATAAATTTTATTATTAAAAATATGGATAAAAAAATTAGTGAAAGGGAATTAATAAGATTATTTAATTCGCCCAGCTTAAAGCTTTGCGGTGTCTGAACTCTGAAAAGCTCTTTTCTGTGAAGATGCTCTGTAAAAAACTGCCCTGTTGAACTGCGTATTACAGAATCGTATACAGGCATAACCGTATTACAGGCGCCGTATTCCTTTACGGCTTCAATATTATCCTTAATAATTCTTGCATCAATAAAGGGTCTTACTGCATCGTGAGTGAGAATAATATCGTCATCCTTAACACCGAACTGCTCCGAAATAAATCTGCAACCGTTTTTAACAGAGTTATTGCGGTTAGTACCACCGGGAATCACGTTAACGTTTTCAAGTGAAACACCGTTTTCAAGCAATATTGCCTTTGTGTACTCTACCCAATCAACAGGGCAACACACAACACCTGCCCTGAATGAACCAAAATCTTCAAAGTTACGGATTGTGCGAACAAGAATCGGCACATCACCTATTTTAAGATATTGCTTAGGCAATTCAGGTGAATTCATTCTTGAGCCGATACCGCCTGCAAGAATCATATAATACAAATTCATTAAAATTATCCTTTATAAATTTATTTGCCTGAGATTATAAATTATTTATTCTTATTTTTTGGTCTTTTACTGCTTACGTTAAAGCCCTCTGTACTTTCTTTTTTGAAAAGAATTTTAACAGTCATAAGTATAAGCTTAAAGTCAAGCACAAGAGAATAGTTCTGAATATAAATCAAATCCATTTTTAATTTATTATATGCAGAGGTATTATACTTACCAAATACCTGTGCATAGCCTGTAAGACCGCCCTTTACTTTGTAACGGTTAACAAACTCAGGAATCTCTTCAGAATACTCGGCAACGTGCTCAATACGTTCAGGTCTCGGACCGACAAAGGACATTTCGCCCTTTAAAATATTTATGAGCTGAGGTAATTCATCAAGCCTGAAGCTTCTGATTATTTTACCAACAGGTGTAATGCGCTTATCGTTATCAACAGCAGGCTGAGGGCCGTCCTTTTCGGCATCAACAACCATACTCCTGAATTTTAAAATATCAAAGGTTTTAAGGTCCTTCGTGCAACGCTTTTGCTTATAGAATACAGGACCGCCGTCGTACAGCTTAATTGCAAGCGCCACAACAAGCATTATAGGTGCTGCAACCACAATTCCCACAAGGGATATAAGAATATCCACAAGTCTCTTAACTGCTCTTTGTTCAACTGTGAGGCCTGTTGAACGACAACGCATAATCGGAGAGTCGAAATATGTAATGTCAGAAGCACTTCTTATAATAATATCTGAAATTTTCGGTATAACGTACACGTTTTTGTTCTGCTGATAGCAGTATTTTAAAATATCGTTACGAAGACGGGCAGGAACATCACAGATAATAACACCGTCAAAACGGTCAACACGCTGAACAAGACTGTCGTACCCTTCATCTACGTTAGCAGATTCAGAAATAACAAACTTATCCTCCATATTGCTCATCTTATAAACAATTTCTGTTGCAAGGTGACTGCCGTAAATAATAATCAGCTTTTCAGGCGGACTGAGTGCACGCACGATTCTGGTTGACAGCACGCTCCACAAAAACAATGCAAGAATCTGTAAAAGGAAAATAAAAATCATACCCTGCACAGGAACAATAACTGCCTCTACAAGACAAATCTGTGTATAAGCAATGGCATTACCGAACAGTAACGCTATTGAGCCTGAGAAAGTAATTTCACTTTTACGAAGCTCATCTACCCTGTAAAGACCCATAATAAGACTCGTAATAAAAAGAACAAAGAAGTAAACAAAAGCAATAAACATTTTACCTTTACCGTGATACGGATTTTCAAAGGCAACGTTGTAAATCATATCCCAGAAATAGAAATAGATGCCGGTTGACAAAGCAACAAAGAATAAAATTGCAGTTGCTCTGATGGTATTGCGATATTGTTCTAACTTTTTCATAATACCTCACAAATTATAAAGGACTTGCAAATCCAATAATAAGCTTGAATATATTTATAGAAAAACAACGAGGTGATTCTGTGAATATACTCGCACTGTTTAGTAACGTGCTTTGCTTTATTCTGCACGTTACCGATTCAGATACTTTCCCCAAGCCCTTAAGCAAAAAGGAAGAAGAGAAAGTACTTGAAGATTTAAAAAACGGCGATGAAAATGCACGCAAAATTTTAATTGAGCACAATTTACGCCTTGTGGCACACGTAGTTAAAAAATATTACACGCCAAACGTTGACCAGGATGATTTAATATCCATAGGCACCATTGGTTTAATAAAAGGTGTAAACAGCTTCAAGCCTGATAAAAAGACTAAGCTTGCAACGTACTGTGCCAGATGTATAGAAAATGAAATTCTAATGTATTTTCGCGGAACCAAAAAGCAGAACGGTGAAATTTCCTTCAACGACCCTATTGATACCGATAACGACGGCAACCTGCTTACACTGATGGATATAATTGCCGTAGAGGATACAATAGTTGAAACACTTGATACAAACGATAAATTAATTAAGCTTGCAAAAATAATTAAAAATATGCCTGATTCAAGAGATAAGGAAATTCTTGTTTTGCGATACGGATTAAACTGTCAAAAGGAGCTAACCCAGAAGGAAGTTGCAAAAAAGCTGGGAATTTCACGTTCCTACGTTTCAAGGATTGAAAAAAGAATACTGAATGAGCTGAAGGAACTACTCTGATTTTTCGGTTATGGTTGACTGCAAACGAACAGGTGTGCCGTTTTCATCAACGGAGCATATAATCGACACGCTGAATTTTTTGTAGGTATCTTTATCTGCGCCTACTGCAATACGCACGTCAAAAAATGCAATATCAAGGCTCATTTTCACCTGTGAAATTTTTTCATAAACAAGGTTAATATCATCAGGATGAACCGCACTGAGAAAATTGCTTCTGTCAACATCGTCTTCAACCGCAAAAATATCATACCCGAAAATTTCGGTAGCATTTGGTGTAACGCTGATTCTGTCCCTTACCATATCGTAAATGAGCCATATAACGCCACCGTTAAGAATATCGTAAAAAGCAACTGACGGGTCAAGCACCGCAACAGATTCTTTCTTGCCGTCTGTGAGCTTATACTCCTTCTTTTTACGCCTACTGTAATCTGCAATAACCTCATTAAAGCCTTTTACTGAAGGACAGTAATAGGAAAATGCAGAAAATCCGCCCTTGAATACAAGCTGCTTTTCATAATCTGCAACTTCAACGGGAACAGTAACGTCAACAACAAACTTTTTAAGAATAGCAAGTGTATCGGAGCAATATTTCAGGTTACCGTTAGAGTGAACCGCATGAGAAATATACTCTGTTTTTACCGTATACCTGTCAAACAAATCATAAACGTGGCAATAGTTGTGAATATATTTATCACCAAGAAGGTAAAGACCGATTTTAAAGCCCAGCTTATGAATATAGCTTGTAATATTTTTAAGCTTGCTTAAGTTTGTGTCCTCAAGAATATATTGAGGGAACATTAAGGTAAGGTCAATACCGTCGCAATCATTTTCTTCCTTAAAGGTTTTAAGCTCCTGTAAAAGAGATGGCAAATCATCCTTAAAGAAAATTGTGTAAATACTCATTGGCGGTATTTTTTTGCCTGAGTCCCTTAAAGTAATAAGCTTGTAAAGCAAGCTCTTAATTGAAACAATACTAAGATTCTTGGCATTTTTATCGTTTTTATTAATCTCATAGAAGGTTTCCGTTGTAAAAAATGATGCATCCGAAGAATAATGAGGGATATAGTCATAACAAACAAGGTCCCCTGTTTTTGCATCAACAACAGGTGAAAAATTAGGCTCATACTCACCCTTGTTCTTATCTTTAACAACTACACCGTCAGATGAATACGTAGCAAGACCCTGCATGCTTGAATTAAAGAAGGCATACGAGCTGATACCGTTCATTTTTGCAGTTTTTGCTGCATATTCAGATGAAACGGAAAGACTGCGAAAATCCTTACCGTCATTGGGGTAACGGGCAATACCTAAAGAAGCGGTAAATACGCCCGACTCTGTTCCTGTCTGGTACGGCTTTCTGAGAAGATTGTGAAGATTTTCAATAAAAATTGCAACCTCAGCCTGATTTTTTATATTCTTAACGAACATATAAAACTTATCGGATGCAGCCTTACCAACAATTTTATCAACACCCGAAACGCTCCTGAGCTTTGAAGCAAACTCTTTAATAAGAACGTTACCGTATTCGTAACCGAAAATATTGTTACAGGTGCTCATATTATCAATATCTATGTGAATGAGCAAGCTCTTTGCCTGAATATTGTCTTTAAGGTAAGAGTTAACGTCAACCTCAAATTGCTTCTGAAGCGGAAGGCCTGTAAGTGAATCTGTAACACCAAAGCCACGCTTAATATCAGTCAGCATCTCATCGTTATCATAAATATTAAAAAGACCGTTTAATTTAACAAGCTCACCGTCTTCATTTGGCACAAGAACCAAAATACCCACAAGGAGATACTCAACGCCCTCGTGTATAACTCTGAACTCTATACGTGATTTGCGCCTGCCTGCCTTACAAAGCTCGTTAAACGCCTCAATATTTACCTTTGTTGCAAACCTTGCGGCATCTGCAGGGTGACAGATTTTAAGGCACTGCGAAATTGCCTCTGTAAAATTCTTTGGTACATACGGAAAAAGCCATGTCCATGTACCACGAACAATATTGAAGTAGCCCTTTTTAACGTCTGCCTCAAAAATAATATCGTGGGCTGATAAAATACTCTCCTCGCACTCTGAAAACTCTGAAACCTTAACAGGAGCAGGTGTCACCTCTTCATTAACGATTTTAATTTCTTCATTAACAACAGGTGCCTCACCGCTTTTAAACTCGCTTTCAATGCGGGCAAACTCAGTAAGCACCGCCTCAAAGCACTTAAGTATTTTTGGTGAAAATACTCCGCAGCCGCCTGCAAGAATCAAATCAACTGCTTCGTCGTGACTCATTGCAGATTTATACGGACGGTGACTTGTAAGTGCATCGTAACAGTCGCAAACGGCAACTATCTGAGCAGATATAGGTGTCTGGTCACCAACAAGACCATCAGGGTAGCCTCTGCCGTCCCAACGCTCATGGTGGTAATGGCAGATTTCCTGACAATATTTAAAGTACTGATTTTCTGCATCAATACCGTCAAGCATATTAAGAAGTGCATATCCGCGAGTGGTATGAGTTTTCATAATTTCAAACTCATCCTGATTAAGCCTGCCGGGCTTAAGCATAATAGCATCAGGTATGGCGATTTTACCGATATCGTGAACAGATGATGCGTAGTAAATGTACTCTGCCTGTTCTTTTGTAATACCGTATTCGGGACAAGCGCGCATTACCTCATCAACAAGCGCCTTTGTAAAAAACCTGATACGCTTGATGTGCTGACCTGATTCAAGGTCACGGCTTTCAATAGCGGCAACAAGAAGCTCAACCAAGTCATAGTTGATTGTTTGCATTCTTGCGTTCTGCTCTTTAAGCTTATTCGCCTGGTTAAGAATACGCTTTGTGTGAATCTGTGATAAATTATATATCTGAAACTTAAGCTGACGTATTTCAGAAATATTCTGAAAACGCCTGTATGCAAGCTCATAATCAAAGGGTTCGGGAAAAATATCGTAAGCAAAAGATGCAAAGCCTGAATTTTCAAACTCGTACATAGCATCAAAGGATGTGAAAAGAATAGGAACCTCTGCAAAAAGACCTGCTTCAGATAATTTAGAAAGAATCCAGGTTGACTCCTTTGTATGTGGCATTTCATCCATAACAAAGCAAACGTTTTTATTTGAATAAAAATCAATATCAGTCCAGGAGTCTGATGAATATGTACACAAGCTTAAATCAGAGTTAAGGTCAAGCATTTCAACAAGACGAGCATGCTTCTCCTTATCATCTGTAAAAAATATTACCGAGTAGTTATTCAAGATATCACCCCAAATTAAAATGAACCTAATATAACATGCTAATTTTACCATTTGCTATAATAAAAGTCAACAAAACACATTATAATGTAATATATTGTAACCAATATGAAACAATGTTTTTACCTTTGTGTAAAGAAACAATTTATAAAAGAATTAAACAAAACATAAAGACTCTGCAAAATAAAGCATAAATAAGAGAATTCAAACAGATAAATTCACCTTTAAAAGCTTTTCTTACAGAGTCTTTATAAAAAAATTATTTTAAAATATCAGTCGGCTGCAACGCTTACACCTGCAAACATATTACCACCCTTGACAATGGTGAAAACAGTTGAGCCTTCGCCATTTGGGGCAAAACCGCCCATATCATTTGGTGGTGTCATATTTTCATCACCCTCAGGCATCTCAGGTCTTTCACCTTGCGGAATTTCACCCTCAGGCATCTCAAGTCTTTCGCCTTGTGGCATTTCGCCCTCAGGCATCTCAGGTCTTTCACCTTGTGGTATTTCGCCCTCAGGCATCTCAGGTCTTTCGCCTTGTGGTTTACCGCCCTGCATATTACCTGAATTAAAAGCAGAAAGCTGAGCATCGCCTTGCCAGAAGGTATATTCACCCTCTGTTAATTCATCACCTGCAACAATAAGACAGGTAAATGCATTTTCAGGTGAATATTCACCAACAACCTGACCACTTTCATTTTTAAGTGTATACGTGCTACCGCCTGCTTGCTTACCTGAAAAATTAAATACTGCATAGGTTTGTTCACCGCCTGCAATAGCATCAAGCATATTACCTGATGCAATTACCTTACCGCCATTTATATAAATGCCCTTATCGGAGTCAATGCCTGCATCACCACTTGTGGCACAAGCCTGAGCAATGACTGTTCCCCCATTAATAACAAGCCAACCGTTTGAGTCAATTCCATCGCCTTCACCGGTACTACCGTCACAAATAATGTTAACCTTACCACCATTTATTGTGGTAACGGATACGTTATCCTCATTTGTATTTATTCCGTCGTTACCTGAAGTGATGTTAATAATACCACCGTTTATTGTAAGGTGCAATTCGCTGTCAAGACCTTCGTTTTCGGCGTTGATGTTAAGAACGCCATCGCCTTTTTCACCGCCATTAACGTTCATAGTCTTTTTTGAGTAAAAGGCTGCATCATATTTATGAAACTTTTTACTGTCAACAACCTCTGTACCATCTTCATTAAGCTCGTAGGATTTGTAGATTTTTGCAACGTAAGAACCATTGATATTATTTTGTGTACCATCTTCAATAATTACGTTTGCGCCTGCATTTTTAGTATCAACATCCTTTGTGGCAGTCTCTTCATCTGCAACACCACATTCATAAACGTTATAAAAAATAACGGCAGGAGCAACTGTACACGTAATATCAACACCGTTAAGAACAAGAGTTACAACTGCATCAGGATTTTCTTGGGCATCCTCGCCAAGGTCAACTGCAACCTGGCCAAGAGAAAGCTTACCGCTTAAATAATATTTGCCTGCCTTTGTGATGTGAACAACCGTGTGTTTATCAGCCTCAACCTGTGAATGCTCATCATCCTTTGTGCCTTCGCCATATTTAAAATCCTGACCCTCAAGATAAAACACAATATCCTTTGCAGAATAAACATCCTGAGAGCTGTCATTTGTAATTTCTTTGCCGTCAACTGTAATTTTATTATCGGAAAGCTCAATCTGAACACCATCAAGCTGAGGCTTTTCGGCCTCTTCAGGTGAATTACAGCTACTTAAAAGTAAAATAAAAGCAAAAACACAAACAAGTAACTTTACCGTTTTTTTCATAATTTAACATTCCTTTACAAAAACTTATGTATTGATTATGAAGCACTAAAACCAAAAAAGCAATTGCGAAAATGTAAAAAGATTTTGAACATTTTCAATGTGTAAACACAAAATTAAAATACAAAAAACATCTTTAAAGCATAAAAAATGTTATTTTTGATGTATGAAAACAGAAAAATAAACCTATGCTCAGTTGACTTATTAACTGTTTTTTGATAAAATACAAAACGCTATAAGGAGATGTACCCAAGAGGCTGAAGGGTCCGCACTCGAAATGCGGTAGGTCGTGAATAACGGCGCAAGAGTTCAAATCTCTTCATCTCCGCCAGAAAACGACAGATTCCGACAGGAATC
>JAZUMM010000090.1:0-9762 GCA_045603625.1 Acutalibacteraceae bacterium
AAGCGGTCTTTGTAAAGCTCTTTAAGCTCATCAAACAAATCTTTACAATCAATTTTACCTACAAATTCAATATTAACCTTTTCATTTTTTAGTAGCTTCAATGTATCTATAAGCACTTGCGGATTTCTTACTGACGGTTGAATGGAACCGACGTAAAGAAGCTTTATTTCATCTGTAGATTTTTTAGATTTTTCAAAACATACTTTTTTAAGCATAGGAATATCAAGAACACATATTTTATTTTGAAATTCTTTATTATATTCTCTTTGATGCTCTTCGGCAGATTTCATTATTACAATTTTATCTGCCTGAGCAAAAACCTTCTTTTCAATTCTTAAGCCACGGTCAATTATTTTTTCTTTTGAAAAATTTTTGGGTCCGTAACCACCGGATAGAGAATCAAGAAAATATGGTACAAATTCAATTTGAGGATATTTCTTTTTAAGCTTATATCCTGCCATAAGGCTACTTACAGGTGTATAAACACTTACAACGGCATCAAATTTATATTTTTTATGAAGCTCCTCTGCTTTTTTAAAAAACCTAGCTGTATACAAAGGTGAGCACAACGGCCATACAGGAGCAGTAACTAAAAGTTTTATTTTATTACAAAAAAGAGCCAGAACTTTAATAATTTTTAAAAAAGGTTTTGATTTTTGCCTCTGACACCATTGGTCTACTCTATCAAAAAGCTTTGCTTTTATTCTGTAAAGTTTTGCACCGTCCACAGTCATTGCAGTTTTTTCTTTATAATAGCTGTTAACAACACAAGTTACATCATAGCCCTTACTTACACATTCATCCACAACACTTTTTACACATAAGCCATTAGCAGAATAATGAGGATGATACATACCAAGAATAAATAAAACCTTTTTTGATGAGTCTGTTTTTTTCTGTTTTTCAGTTGAAATTGTTACACTTCTCAAAATAATCCTCCTGATTTATTACTCTTCACCTGTACGCTCATAATCATACTCTGAATCACGAGAATAATGATGAGAATGATAGTGATGATGACGATGCTTTCTTTTTTCCCGAAGAGATATCATCAAAGCAACAAACCAAAACAACATATAGTTATAAAAAAGACTTGTAACAAAGAAAGAAATAACGAAAACTGCACAAATAACTCTTGCTGCTCGGCTTTCTGCATACCTGAAAAAAGACAAAAACATACTAAACACAAGCAGGACACCAAAAATACCACAACCATACCAAACATACGGCAAACCTGCCATATACTCACCATGAGGAACAACACCGTATCCGTAACCGATAATTTTAAACGGAATTTCCATATTTCTTATATATTCATAAGTACCAACACGAGCCGACAAAGCATCCTCACTGTACAACAAACGATCTACGGCAAATCTGAATGGTTCAAGGAACAAATAGGCGCCTAATATAGCGACAAAAACCGCACACACAAAAAGGATAATATTTATTTTTTTATTTGAGCTCATAAAAATATATAAGAAAAATATTACTGCAAGGTAAACAAGTCCTTGTGCAGATGTACTCATAACAACACTTAATGAGAAAAATGATACAAATAAAACCTTGCTTATTACGCTCAATTTCTTTGAAAACAACGCAAGTGTTATGGGAACAACCATAAACTGAGCATACATTGCGGGCTCAAGAAATATTGAACACGGTCTGAATGTGTTTTTGTAAAGACTTTCATAATCACTAAGAGCATATTCTTCAATATAAATTGTAAGACCCGGTATATGACCAAGATAAACTCTACCTAAACCATAAAAGGCAAAATATTGAAAAAACATAAATGCCGTTGCAACAACACCAACCGCAATAACTGCCCGTTCAAAAATATGAGTGGTAAAATACTTTTTACCGCAGGTAAATGCCGCTATAAGATAAAAACAAAGCTTTATAAGACGGAAAAGATATGCTGTCATTGCCCAGCTTTCCATAGTTTTGAACACCATAAGGTTGAGCAAAAAAACAGAAATTGTTGTTATAAGAAAAACAACAACAGGAACAAGACGCCTGTCCTGTCTTGGTGGCGGAAGCACACCAAGAACTGTAAATACAACAAGACCAAGGTCACCTATTGTAAATTTATAAAATCCTTTGTACAAACATAAAACAGGATACAATGCAAGAAAAATACAAAACAAGGTTTGTATTATACCATATTTTTTATATCTATCTCTGTTAAGAGCATGCGCCATTGGTCTCACCGCCTTTCGTAAATATTAATGTAATCATATATTATTAATCATCTCGCTGCCTTTATTATATTCATCATAAACTCTCACAAGTTCCTTATTGCAATTCTCTTTAAATGTGAGCATATTTATATTTTTATAATACTCATACACCTTTTGTGTAAAATCTTCGCTATATGCATCGCATTGGAGACCTGTTGAATTCTTTTCACACAATTCGCCCATAAAGGAGCCCTTGGTGCAAAGCTGAGGTATACGAAAAATTATACCGTCATAATATTTATTGCCCATTGCAAGAAGTGTATTGCTATCGTAATAAATATTGTGTATTAAATCTGTATTTTTAATAAACTCGTACCTATCCTCCGGTTTATATTCACCGTGAAAGAATACGTTAGTTATATTATTTTCTTTAACATACGCCTTTAAGTTTTCTGCAATCTGTTGCTCTCTGCCGTAATAATGGAGCTCAAAACGGCTGTCTGCCCCAAACTGCTTTATAAGCTGAAGATTTATTTCCTCGTGACGTATAAATCCCCAGAAGGCTACGCGGATTTTATCTGACTTAGTGCCAAAAAGCTCTTTATCATCCCTGTGATTAAGAGAATCCGCAAGAATATTGTGAGAAGTAAATATCTTCTCCTTTTCCTCTTCAGGAAGAAATTTTCTGAAAGCATCACTGCTTACAAAGGTTACGGTAGAATTCTTAACAAGACCTGCAACTGCTTTTTTAAACGGTGGCAATGCCTCGTATGTAGAATCCCTGTAATCAAAAACAAATTTGTTTTTGAAGTTTTTCTTCAGATAATCATAAACAACAACACCTGTAAGAGAATGAAGAACAAATAAATAATCAAATTTTTCTTTTTTAAGAAGAGACAATGCAAATTTTCTGTACTTCAAAAAGCTTGATATTTTTGACAGCTTGGAAACGTCATCCTCCTGATAGCAACGAAACTCGTGCAAGGTAACATTATTAAGATGAGATGTTTCTTCCTCCTGCAAATCTCTGTTCCAGTAAAGAATGTGAACATCGTGTTTTTCTTTGTTTATGTTATCAAGATAAAAATTCATATACGGCATAAATTTGATTTTGCCAAAACCCATTATAAGAATTTTCATTACTTTCTTCCTATCTTATCAAAAATATCCATAAACTTTCTTGTGCTGAGTGTGCTTGAATAATTTTCTGCACCGTATTTATGCGCATTTTTTGCCATACGCTCTACCGTCTCCGGTGAGTGGTAAAGCTCTTTAACAGCCTGCGCCAATCCGTCATAATCACTAATATCAACTGCAACGCCCATATCATTGTCTTTAAAAATCTGAGCATATTGTGAATCAAGCTCCACGGAATTTACAATAACTCTGTTACATGCCATAAGTATTGGTGCCTTACTGGGAACACCGTTACCTATAACGCCTTTTTGCAAGGGAATAATGCAAAGATTACACGTGCTGTAAACATCGGGAACAATATCAATAGGCTGAAGAGGATAAAAGGTTATATTATTAAGACCAAGCTCCTCTACCTCTGCCACAAATTTATCCTTTACATTACCGTCGCCCACAATCTGAATAACAATATCCTTTTCATCCTGCAAGCGCTTTGCAAGCTCAATAACGGTTTTGTAATTAAACACATACCCCACGGTACCTGCAAACTGCACGTAAAACTTATCCTGCGGAATATTGTATTTTGCAATAAATCTGTTTTCTTCAGGAAGAACCTCTCTTGCGGTTTTAACGTCAAACCACGCAGGAACAATATGAACCTTTTCAGGCTTTGCACCTTCTGCCACAACCTTTTCTTTCATATCCTCCGAAAGAACAGACATTGCACTTGCCATCTTATAACAAGGCTTATTGAGTAAGCGGAAGATATTGAACAGAAGCTTACTTTTAACAACACCTATATCATAAGCGTGACCCGGCCACACATCGTAAATGCAATATAAAATAGGCAACCTTTTAAATATTTTAAGCAAAAGCATCGGGTAAAGAATAGTTGCATTTGACTGAAGGTAAATAACATCTGCATCTTTTACCTTACGCCAGTATTTCATTGCAGAAAAAGCATACAAAACGTCATCAAGGTATCTTTTAACAAAGTTTGTTTTGTCAATAACCTTTCTGTCAACTATATCGCAAGAAAAGCCTTGCTTACCCTTAAGACTATCAGGAATTTCAGGGAACATTCTTTTTCGCCTGCTTTGAATAAGATGAACCTGATAACCATTATCTAAAAAATCATTTATCATTACCTCTGCCATCTGATTGTTCGGGCTTGGTGTGTCAAACCCGTCGGCAGTAATGTATAAAACCTTCAAATAATTTACCCCGTTTCACAGTAACACATTAAACACAATGTTTTTATACAGTTACCTCTTCTTTAGTTTTAAAATTTTCGTTGTTTGGATTAAATGTAGGAACAAGCTCCTTTATAATTTCCACAATTTCGTTTGACGTTGCAGACTCCATAATGCTTTTTGCATAATTGATTCTGCCAAACAAAAAGTCCTCGTCAAACTCCATAGGCTTTGCAACGTAAATAAGATCTTTTTCTGTTTTCTGAATACCTTCCTCGCTTATAAGAAGCTCCTCATAAAGCTTTTCACCGTCACGAAGACCTGTATATTTAATTTCCATATCAACGCCCGGTGTATAGCCTGCAAGTCGTATAAGGTTCTCGGCAAGCTCATTAATCTTAACAGGTGAGCCCATATCGAGAATAAATATTTCACCGCCCTGTGCATTTGCACCTGCCTGAAGAACAAGGGAAACTGCCTCAGGAATAAGCATAAAGTAACGGATTATATCAGGATGCGTAACGGTAACGGGACCGCCGTTTGCAATTTGCTCCTTGAAAAGCGGAATAACACTTCCGTTTGAACCGAGCACGTTACCAAAACGTACTGCGACAAACTCTGTTTTTGATTTTTTGTTAAATGACTGAACTATCATTTCACAGATTCGCTTGGTTGCGCCCATAACGTTTGTGGGGTTAACGGCCTTGTCCGTTGAAATCATAACAAAGCGTTCTACTCCGAATTTATCTGCAACGGTTGCAAGGTTCAACGTACCAAGCACATTGTTTTTTACTGCTTCCTTAGGGCTGTCCTCCATAAGAGGTACGTGCTTATGTGCTGCTGCATGATAAACAAAATGAGGCTTGTACTCTTCAAATATTTCTTCAAGCCTTACAGCATCTCTTACTGAACCAATAAGAACCTTAATATTAACATCAGGATATTTACGTTTAATTTCCTGCTGAATATCGTATGCTCCGTTTTCTGCAATATCAAAAACGATAATTCTTTCAGCAACACCGCTTTTTGCAATCTGTCGCACAAGCTCACTACCGATTGAGCCGCCACCGCCGGATATGAAAACTGTTTTGTTTTTAAGAAGCTCAAAAACCTTTGTAAGGTCAGGCTTAATCTGTTCCCTGCCAAGAAGGTCGGTATACTCAACCTTACGTAATACGGCACTCATATCATCAGCATTATTCATATCCGTAATGCTGGGAAGAGTTTTAAGCACACAGCCTGTTTCATTACATATTTTAAGAACCTCTTTTTTTACACTCTCGGGAGCAGACGGTACAGCAAAGAAAATTTCATCTATATCATACTTTGCGGCAACCTCTACAATTTTTTCTCTGCCGCCCATAATTTCTATACCGCTGAGGTATTCGCCGTGCTTACTTTTACTGTCATCTATAAGACCAACGATTTTATATTTCTTTTCCATCTTTGGTCTTTTTAACTCATTAATAAGTCTGAAGGCTGCATTGCCGGCACCAATAATTAAAACCTTTGTTTTATTTTCGTTACTGCCGTTAACGCCTGCAAGAAATTTACGCCACTCTCTGTAAAAGGCAAAAATAGAAACTCTTACCAACATCATTAAGCCGATGCTTATGAAAGAACAAATAAACATCCATGTGAAAAAAGAACGTGTATACCTCTGACCTCCGAAAACAGGATAAAGCCAGATATAAAAGAATGATGTAACAGTAATAACCTTAGCAATAAAATATGCCTTTACCATTCGCAAATAGTCTGATATAACAACATATTGCCACATCGTTTTATAAACCTTAAATATGGAAAAGGACAAAAGCGTTGTTATAACATCTACTGCAAAAATGTAGTACATATTATCTTCAAACCAGCCCTTAAAAAGAACAGGAGCATCAAATTTCAAATAACTTGAAACCACAAAAGCAACAACAATTGCAAAAACGTCTGCAATCACCATTAAAGCTTTTACATGCTTTTTTAAAAATTCAACAACAAAACGTGTCATTATGTAAACCGCCTTTTCTGAAAATGGGCATAAATCAACATTATACAAAATAAATCATATCACAAGTGCAATAAAAAATCAACAATATATATTAATATATAAAATACAAATAAGGATATTTTTTCCTTATTTGTAACTCTTTTTTTAAAATGGTTTTGGTTGACAAAAAGACTTTTATATACTACAATAAATTTGTGTGACTATATAGCTTGTGCTATTTGTTAACGATAGTAATTTTTTTGCGTTCTTTCGCATATTTAAGGAGATTCAGCGTGGTTACAGATGTAAATTCAAACCGTGCAACAGAGCAAATTCAACAAGTAATTATCCCTTACGAAACAGATAAGGAATATTTTATTGACCCACCAAAACAAATAAGCGGTGGTTCCTTGTACAAGTTTTTTAAACGATTGTTTGACATTGTTCTTTCTTTTTTTGCACTTGTTATACTTTTTGTGCCTATGCTCGTAATAGCAATTATTGTCAGAGCAACCTCCGATGGCCCTGCTTTATATAAACAGGAGCGTCTGGGTAAAAACGGCAAACCCTTCAATATAATAAAATTCCGCACTATGATTAAAGATTCTGAAGTAAATGGTGCTCAATGGAGCGAAGGCGAAAACGACCCAAGAATCACTCCGGTAGGAAGATTTTTAAGAAACTCACGTCTTGACGAATTACCGCAGTTATTGTGTATTCTTTCAGGTAAAATGAGTTTTGTCGGTCCGCGTCCCGAAAGAGAATGCTTTTACGAAGAGTTTGAAAAATACATTCATGGTTTTAAACACAGGCTCTGCGTTGTTCCCGGCCTTACCGGACTTGCCCAGATTAATGGCGGATATTTCCTCAAGCCTGAGGAAAAAATTGTTTATGATATGAAATATATAAACAACCGTTCACTTGCTTGTGATATTAAAATTATTTTTAAAACCATTGCCGTTGTATTTACACACGATGGTGCAAAATAAATCAAAAGCACCTTCATAAGAAGGTGCTTTTTTGTGAGGCTTTTATGAAAGATTGGATGAAAAATATTCCTGACGAAACTCTTATTTCTGAAATAAATATTCCCGGCACTCACGACAGTGCCGCACAGTTTGTTCAATTCTCTTATTTTTCAAAATGTCAGGAATCAAGTATATGGGAACAGCTTAACAACGGCATACGTTTTCTTGATTTAAGGGTAGAAAAAACCGGTGACATTCTGCGACTTGTTCACGCACGTGCAAAATGCTACAAAACCGCAGAAAAAAAGGAGCCCCTGCTCTTAGAGGACGTTATTTCTGACTGTAAAAAATTTCTTGATTCTCATCCGTCGGAAGCTATAATTGTAAGTATAAAAAGAGATGCCGGAGCATCCTCTGCAAAAACCTTTAAAACCTTTTTTAAGCACTATTTAAGCAAGGATATTTACTGGTTTACAGAAAACAGAATCCCTGTTTTGAGAGAGGTTCGCGGTAAGCTTGTTTTTTTAAATCGCTTTGAAATCAGCGAAAACAAAAAGAAATACGATGACTCAAATACGGGCCTGAATTTTTCTAATTGGCCCGACCAATCCGTTTACGAAAACTTTAATAATCCTTTTGCAAGAACACAAATGGAAAGACGTGATAAGGCGTTTATTTTACCTGTTATTCTTCAGGATTTTTACAAGCTTTCACCCACTGAAAAATGGGAAAAAGCCATTCTTCCGAATTTACAGACTCCTCCTTGCAGAACAGGTCTTTTTATAAGCTTTTTCTCCACAGGCACTTTTTTAAAAAATCCTAAAAGAAGTGCAAAGCATATTCTTAAAGCCTTTTCAGACGAAGAATTACAATCCATGAAAAAATACGGATGGATGATATTTGATTTCCCGACTGAAAAAATATGCAGAAAAGTTGTTTTAACAAATTTCTGATTGATTTTAACTATTAATTTACTCTATCGGAGGGTAATAAAAATGAAAAATCTGGAATGGAAAACCTGCTTTAAAGCAGGCGTAAGTGTCATTATTGTTTATTTATGCATACACTATTGGAGCAATATTTCCCATTATATGGGGCTTGCGTTTGCTGCTGTTATGCCACTGATATTAGGTCTTGTAATGGCGTATGTTCTTAATATTTTAATGTCATTTTACGAGCGTCACTTTTTCCCA
This sequence comes from Acutalibacteraceae bacterium, assembly GCA_045603625.1. Taxonomy (GTDB): domain Bacteria; phylum Bacillota; class Clostridia; order Oscillospirales; family Acutalibacteraceae; genus DTU089. The sequence continues at coordinate 8,653 of JAZUMM010000090.1, forward strand.
AAAGCAAAAGGCCGGGCATTAAATAAAAGCCGTAGACCAATTTGTCTTTTAGGCTCAATTTTTACTTTATTCGGTATTGCTACTCTTGTTATTTGCCTTGTTACACCCCAATTAATTGAATGTATAAAAATGGTTATAAACGGTATCCCTAATGCTATAAAAACCATTACAACATTCTTAGAAAAATTCGACATCGTCCCCGAAAAAATAATTGCTTCCCTTTCTTCTGTTGATTGGAAATCAAAAATCGGCGAATTCTCCGAAACTATTTTTTCAGGTGTCGGCAACGTTGTAAGCTTTGCATATACTGCTCTTTCTTCTGTATTTTCAGCGGCATCTGCAACAATTATAGGCTTTATTTTTGCCCTCTATTTACTTTTAGATAAAGACAGATTAATTAGCCAATTCCACCGCATCATTAACAAATTCCTTCCTGAAAAAATTATAAACAAAGGTAACCACGTTCTCAAATTAACAAATGACTGCTTTCACCGTTTTATTGTAGGTCAATGCACAGAAGCAATTATATTAGGTACACTTTGTATGATTGGTATGCTTATTCTTCGCCTGCCATATGCTTCTATGGTTGGAGCACTTGTTGCATTTACTGCTTTAATTCCTATTGTGGGTGCATTTATCGGTGCGGGAATCGGTGCATTTTTAATATTTACCGAGTCTCCAACAAAAGCACTTATTTTCCTTATTTTTATCGTTATACTTCAACAAATAGAGGGTAACCTTATTTATCCGAAGGTTGTTGGCTCATCTATGGGTCTCCCGGGTATCTGGGTTCTTGTTGCAGTTACCGTAGGCGGTGGCGTTTTAGGTATACCGGGTATGTTAATCGGCGTTCCTCTTATGGCAGTTATTTACAAGCTTGTAAAAGAAAAAGTTAACAACAAACCCCAAGAGGAATTACAGGAAGAACCTGAAAAAACAACTTAATCTATTAAATAAAAGCCTTTCGGAAAATCCGAGGGGCCTTCAGTTTACGAGCAAAGAAATTTATATTAAAGCTACCGAAGCCTTGCAAAGCTTAATTCTGAATTTCAAATTTTATAAAAATACACGGCCTTTCATTGAAAGACCGAGTGTTTTATTATTCATTAG
>JAZUMM010000091.1:0-28941 GCA_045603625.1 Acutalibacteraceae bacterium
GTAAGGGAATCATTTTGGAATGTGTATCGTCCCGGTTGCCTTGAGCATTATGTACTCAACCAACTTCGTAATGATGATGCATTCATTCCCGAACTTGACTTTGTTATGGAAAAGGACGGCAAAATCATAGGACAAAATATGTTTATGAATGCCGTTATCCAAGCCGATGATGGCAGGTATATTCCAATCGTGACAATGGGTCCTATCTGTATTGCTAATGAACTCAAACGTCAAGGTTATGGTAAAATTCTGCTTGACTATTCTCTGGAAAAAGCAACAGAAATGGGATTCGGTGCAATCTGTTTTGAAGGTAACATTGATTTCTATGGAAAAAGTGGTTTTACTTATGCCAGTGAATTCGATATCCGTTACCACGATTTACCCGAAAATGCCGACGCATCATTTTTCCTTTGCAAAGAACTGAAAAAAGGCTATCTCGATGGTATCACAGGCGAATATGCTCCACCACAGGGATACTTTGTAAACGAAGATGAAGCAGAAGAATTTGACAAACAATTCCCACCTAAAGAAAAATTGAAACTTCCGGGACAACTTTTCTAAAACGAACAAAACAAAGGGCAGTGCATTTCGGTGCGCTGCTCTTGTTCAAATTCCAATTTGACAAGCTGATTAGCGTAGTTTCAGTTCCAAAAGAGAGTTTCACTTCCCGTTTAATAATTTCATTTTTTGAGTGAAACTAAATAAAACCTTTTGAAACCGTATCATTATTATCAACGCACTTCAAAATATGGAGTAGCCGTTGGCTACTCTTTTTCTTTTATACTTATTCATTTTATTGCTACACCTTTAAAACAACTTTTAATATATTGAAATTTTCAGGCAGATTGATATAATTAAAATAAGAATTTTTTTCGGGAGATACGCTATGGAAATCAGATTCATAAAACCTGAAGAGGCAGCAGATTACTTAAAAATTTCTGCGGCATCATTTATCTGGAAATATAACAAGGAAGAAGATAATCACGTAGAAATGCCTGTTCTTGGGGCTTTTTGTAACGGCAAGCTTATTGCAGGAATGGAATATTTCAATTTAAAATGCAATTATTGCGGACACGAAATAAATACAGTCACTCTTGACGGTATATGCAGTCAGCCTGAACAACGCAGGCTCGGTGGCGTAAGAGCCATGTTTGAAAAAATAGGCAAAACCGCCGTTGAAAATGATATTGTCGTGGGCTTCCTCTCTCCTTTTTCTATTGAGTATTACGAAAAATTCGGCTATTCAAAGCTTAACCGTACATTTACAATAAAGGTTCCCTTTAAAAATCTTGATAAATATCCGCGTAATAATGATGTTACTCTTTACACAGGCGAGCAATTTCAGGAGCTTTGCGATTTATACAATAAATGTGCCGCTTCAGAAAACCTTACAACAGTAAGAGACAGCAAAATCTTTTTCTGTGAAAATCCTCTTGAAAACACAGATTATACATATATACACCGTGATTCTTCAGGTGTTGCAGACGGATACGTACGTTTTAAGGTGAACCGTCCCAACGAGCTCGTTGCAAATGAATTATTCGTTTTAAATCCTGATGCACTTAAAGGCATTATCGGCTTTTTACGTAACTATGACGGCATTGTTACAACCCTTGTTGTTAACAAACAATATCAAGGCTCACCTTTTTCCTGCATTGCAGACAGAATTGACGGCACAAGCTATGAATACAATAGCGGAATTGCCGCAAGAATATATAATTTGAAAAAACTGCTTGAATTTAATGCCTATCCGCAGGAGCACGGTAAATTCAGCATATTAAGTCTTGATGACCTGGAGCAGAACAAAGGCATTTTTGACGTTGAATACAAAAACGGCAAAGCAACTGTTACCAGAAGAGACGACGGTGAATACGATATTTCTCTTACTCCGCCTGCCGCAGCAAAGCTTCTTCTTGCAGGTGAAGCTCACACAGCTCAATCCGCAGCTTTTATAAACGGTGTTGAACTGAAAAATGAAGCAACTGATTTCTTCAAAGCTTTTTGCACACGTGCAACTCACTACACCGACAGCTTATGGTCCTTATAAAAAGTGAAAAAACAAACCTTAAAATAGTCGTGATTTGAAAATTCAAATTGCGACTATCTTTTTTTGACAAAAAAAGACAATATAATATATTTAATTATACAAATTCACTATTTTACAACCATTTTTGTTGACAAAAAATGTGTAAAGAATATAATAAAAATGTAATTCAACAAAACGGTAGATAAGGAGATTTTTTTATGTTTTGTCCAAAATGTGGTAAGCAAATTGCTGATTCTGCAGTTTTTTGCGGCGAATGCGGTACACTTATACCAAAGCAAGAAACACAAGCACCAAATACGCAGAATTCTGCACAACCGCAGGTTACACCTGCAACAGTTGTTCCTCCAACTGTAATCCCACAAAAAATCACTAAGCCAAAACCAGCAAAAGAAAAAAAGACCTTTGCAAAAAGCAATTTTATAAATGCACTTTTTATTCTTTTGATTACGCTTACATATACAGCCATTTCATTTTTATGTATTTCTTTATTATCTGCAAAGGACGCTATTACAATACAATCTGCATTTAATGAATCCTTCACATGTGATATAGATTTCAACAAATTTCTTGAAATTCTTTTTTCCGGTAACGTGATTTTTAATCCCACATTACCCTCAACAGTTCTGAGTCTGGGAATTACAATTTTCTGCTATGCAGTACCTGTTATTTGCGGAATTTCAATTTTAGGAACAATATTTAATAAAAAGAAAATCCGCTTTAATATTGCAACGTCAATTTTCTCAACCTTAACAAGTGCAATTATTATTTTATTTGTACCATTATCATTACGCTTTGTACCAAAGCTTAATGATGCCTTAAGTGCACACGCAGGTATGCTCCGTGATGACATAAAAGCCGTGACATACACACCGTTAATTATTACAGGTGCAATAATACTCGCCCTTGTGGTTATTTCAACCATTCTTTCCGTAATACTTGCTAAAAGGAGGAAGAGCAATGAACAAAAATAAACCTTCTTTCAAAAAAACAATACATAAAATATCAACTGTTATACTTGTTATTACCCTTGTTTTAGGCATTGCTGCTTCGGGCTTTGGTATAAGCGTTGCTGCTCTTACTCAAAAAGAAGCAAGCAAAAAGCCCTCAGACAATTCTCAGGCCACACAAGAGGTTACTCAGCCTGAAGAAACATACAAAAGCCCCACAGATGATTACAGCGATTTCAGTAATGAGGTAACGGTAACAGATAATGTTAAAATGCTTTCTCCCGAAGAATCTGCTGAAATAAACAACGCCCTTATATACATTAACAACCAGGATGTTTACGGTGAGCAGAATCTTGTTCTTACCTTAAACGGCGAAAATCTCAAAGCGCTTAAAAACGTTTATTCCGGCGACATTATATATCTTGATGGTGACCAGAATTCAGCCTTTGGTGAAGGCAGATTTTTCAAAATCGAAGACAATTACTCATCTGACGGTAAAACGTATCTTTACACAACGGAGCCTGCTTTAGATGAAGTTTTTGAAACTATGGAATATGCCGCATCAGATATTCTTACCGAAGAAAACTTTGTTGAAGCAAACTGCGCAAATGGTGTTTCCTTTGATTTTGGTGACTTTGATGAAACATCACTTAACCTTACACAAACAGAAAATATAGGTGATGTTGAAACAGAAAACACAAAAAAAAGCAATGAAAAACCTCAGGTAACACAGCTTGCCAACGACTATTCTTCACCCGGAGACGACTTAATTATCAGCCTCAACGTTGATATACTTTCTCCTGAGGGCGGTATTATAAATTTATTAACTGACCCTAAAAATCTTGAAAAAGATAACAAAAACGATAAAAATAAAAAAGAAGACGACAATAAAAATAACAAAGGTCCTGTTGACTATTCTTTAAAGCTTGAAGGCCAATTCGGTATCAAAGATTTAACTACTCACCTTGTATGCGACAAGGATGGTGTTTTATCATTTGAAGAGTTATACTTGGGTATCAGCGGTCAGCTTTTTGCAGACGTTCACCTTACAGGTGACGTTTCTTTGGAATCAACTCCGAAAGAAACAGGCAAGGAATGGAAATACCTTGAGCTTAAAGGATTAAACGAAAAAAGATTCCCTATTGCAGTTTTCAAGTTCCAGGGTACTACCCCAATTTATATAACAAATTCTGCATTTGATGCTGCAAATGAATCAGTTATACCAAGCATATACATCATTCTTTATGCTGACTGGGAAGGAAAAATCAGCATTGAGCTTTCTGCCGGCTTCACTTACGGACACAGCTTTAATTCAGGCTTACGTGTTTTCAAAGAGGGTGAACCTTGCATGCAGTTTGAAGAGTACCCGTACACCTCTTCTTATGATGCAGAAGATGAAGACGGTCTTATTTGGGATATAGGTCTCAAATTTGAAGCCGAAACTGATTTCACTCTCTTCGGTACATCTGCAGTATTTTATATTGCGGGTATAAACGTTGGTGAATTCGCATTGGCCAAAATCGGTGCAGAAGCGAAAGCCAGCGCAGAAATTAAAGCCGATTCGGTAAACGGTCTTACAGTAGAAGAGGATGATTTTGAATTTTATATACGAGGATATCTGAAATTAATCGGTATAAAAGTAAAATTATCTGCCGATGGCAGAAAGCTGCTTGATTTTATTTCGGTAGATGTAGATATTGACTTCACCCTTATTGACATAACGCTTTTTGAAAAAGGCCACAAGCCTGATAAATACAAACCTGTAAAGCCTGTTTCTTCATTTGCTCCGCCAACGGAATTTGCTTCGGTAATGTCTGTTGTATTTGATGTGTCGGGCTCTATGGACTGGACAATTGATACCGGCGAGCGTAAAATTGATGCCGCTAAATCGGCTTCCAAATTTATTTTATCCACCGCAGAAAGCTGGTCTGAAAACAGCGATGATAAATTCGGTATCGGTGTAATTAAATTCTCAGATAATTCAGAGGTTATTTCTGTACCTCATACCGATTATCCGTACATTGAAGCCTGCATTGACTCCATTGACGGCTCCGGCGGAACAGACATTTACAGCGGTGTTGAAGGTGCAGTATCACAATTATCTGCCGTTGAAGCTAAAGATAAAACAATTATTCTTTTAACCGACGGCCAGGATGGTAGCGGTTATTCTGCAGAAGAAATTGCAGATTTAGCAAAAAGAAAATCAATAAAAGTTTTCACAATCGGCTTCGGCGATGACGTTGACCAGGAATTTTTGAAAACAATTGCATCCGTAACGGGTGGCGAATATAAATTCGCAAACACAACGGATATTATGGGAATTATCAGTAGCTTTATATATGCACAGCAAGCAAGCACCTCTGAGGTTCTCAGTGAATACGAAGGTACCGTACAGGAAGGTAAAACAGTTACTGCAAACAAGTTCAGTATAGATGATAAAACCGGCGACCTTGTTGTTACAAATGCATGGCCGGGCTCCTTCCTTGATACAATTCTTATTGACCCTACCGGAAGAGAGGTTGACGAAGAATATCCGGGTGCAGTTATTGATGAAACAAAAATCCCTACGACAGTAACAGTAAAAAATCCGATTAAAGGTGACTGGACTGTTAAAATAAAGGGTGTGGAAACATCTTACGAAAACGAACCATTCTATACTATTGTTTCCTTTAAAGCTTCTGAAGAAAAGGTTAAAAATGAACCTATGACAGATATGCAAACAGTTGCATCATACTGTATACCAATAGGTTTACTTATGACTATTGCAAGCACCTTGTTACTTGTTTGCTTTGCGCAGAAAAAAGACAAGTCTGCTAAAAAGGAAAAGAAAACTAAAAAAGAAAAAAACAACTAACTAAACCTCTTATATTGAAAGGAGAAATTTTACTATGAATGCATATTCTGCCGGAATTCTTTTCGGTTCAATTATAATGGGTCTTATTACAGGTGCAGTACCCGGAATATGCGGTATTGTGAAAAAGAAAATACCTCTTGCAATCGGTGGCTTTTTTGCTTGCTTTATTGGACATTTTGTTTTAGGTTTGATTTTGTCAATTCCCCTTTGCATAATTTTTACAGTTTTAATATTTGTATTAAAGCCAAAGAAAGAAAACAATCCGCAACAATTCAACGCACCTGTGCAAAACCCTTATATACAAAACCAGGTGCCATATAATGCGCAACAGCCTGTACGCCCACCTTATACACCTGCACAAAATATGCAGCAGCCTGTGCGCCCACCTTATACACCTGCACAAAACATGCAGCAGCCTGTGCAAACACCCTACACACCTGTACAAAACGCACAACAGCCGATATATGCTCCGTATACCCCTGTACAAAACGGACAACAGCCTATGCAGGCACCATACACTCCTGCTACCAATGCTTATAATCAAAACCAAGCAACAAGCGTAACACCCGGGCAGGTTAATGACACAAGCTCATTTTCAAATATTAACGAAACATATAACCAAGAGTAAAAAACATAATAAATCACCGCAATGCCGTTGCATTGCGGTGATTTACTTTGTTACTCTTTTCTTTTTTTACCTGTTTCGCTCCATATAGCACCCGTCATTATAAGAACAACACCAACCAATTCATATATAGCAGGTAATGCTGTAAATACAACAGAAGAAAGAATTATTGCAGATGCAGGGTCAATATAGCTTAATATAGCAACAGTTTTACTCTTCAGGTTTTTCATTGCCCCAAAATACAGTAAATAAGCAAAGCCTGTATGTACTACACCGACAATAATTAAAAGTATTACAGATGTTTTATTAATATTAATTTCACCCATAGTTAAAAATGCATATGGTAAAACAACAAGTCCGGCAGTTAACAATTGAACAACGGTTCTTTCATATGACTCTACCTCGCCCATAAATTTATTCATTATCATTACAGATGCATACAACAATGCGGCGCCTAAGCCACACAAAACACCAACAAGCTTAGTACTGCTTTCTGACTGAAAAACGCCTGAAACTGCCGCAACACCTATAAGTGCCATTAAAACACAAACAACCTGTTTTGCTTTAAGCTTATCTTTAAAAATAAACGGTGAAGCAACCACAACAATTATTGGGGCAACATAATAACAAACGGTAGCAGTAGGTATACCTGTATATTTATAAGCTTCAAAAAGCAAAATCCAATTAAACCCGATTGCAACACCTGATGCAAGTAAAACAGACAATTTGCTTTTTACAGATGTAAAATTTATCCTTTTGCCTCTCAAAAGCATAAACACAAAAATTATTATCGCACCAACTATGCCACGAAAAGATGCAATAATCCCGGAGGGCATATTTATATATTTTACAAATATCCCAATTGTGCCAAAAATGACCATTGCGGATATCATTGAAAGTTTATCCTTCATATACTCTTCTTTCATCTTATTTTGAATTTCATATATCGTTCAGTTAACAACATAAATTTTTCTATGGGCTTAAGTATTATTTTTGCAAATCCCGGATTTTTTCTGAAAAACTCCGGCGATTCAACATTGCGCATAATAAATTCTGCAAAGGAAGGTGTACTTACAAACTTCACCTTTAAGAAGTTATTGAAAAAACGGAATGAAATATATTGAGTTGAAAGCGTATTTATAGCTTTGAGCACAATTTTCAATTCATCAGCTTCATTAAATGCGTACGCCCATAATTTGTACTCATACCCTTTTATACTGCACGAGGACACAGACGGAGTGCCGTCTCTATTACATTTAATTACAACTGTGTCCTCTTCTTCCTGCCATGTTATTTTTAAATCCTCTCCATCAAAACCGAAGTGAATTTTATTAAGATTACTTTTTGGCCTTTTTGCAAAGCTGCAACTTAAGGTTCGAGGTATAACACTTTGCGGAAAAATTATTTTTGCAAGAACATCTGAAAAATGTGTAATTTCAAAGGTCCTGCCCACAGGAACGCAAGAAAAATTTACAGGATTATATGCTTCGTTTACAGCTTCTTCCTCTAAAGAAAATTCACCGTCATCTTCTTCCAGACATTTTACAAGCACATCCTGTAAAAGCTTCGTGTGCATTTCTTCCTTAATACCGCAATTAAGACTTGCTATAACAGCATTATGTTTTTTAGAAAATGCAATTATCTGACTGAACATACCGGTCATACTGAAAATATCTCCGTTTATCCAGAAAAGATAACCGTAGCCGTTACCGTTACCAAAATCAACTTGTATCTTTGTTGCTTCTTCAACCCAGAAGGACGGAACAATCTGATGCCCCGCAAACCTTCCGCCGTTGCCGTAGCATTGCATTATTTTAGCAAGGTCCCTTAATTTAAGGTAACAGCCTGTACCGCCTATACATTCTCCGATTTCATTAGTTTCCCAAAAAGGCTTATCAATCCCCAACGGTTCAAAAAGACGTGGCATAAGATAATCTGCAAGATTCATACCACTTACCTTTTGCACCGCAGCGGCTGCAATATGAGCATCATTATTACTATACAAAAAGCCTTCTTTTTTTCTAAAAGGCGCCTTCATAAACATTTCAACGTAATTGCCTGTCATATCCTGAAGGAAGGAGAAGCTTTTATTACTTTGCATTGTAAGGACACTACGTAGCGTAACTTTCTCCCATTTATCACTTTTACACCTTTTATATTCAGGAAAAATATCAGTAATTTTATCACTGAGAGAAAGCAAGCCCTCATCAACAGCAAAGCCTACCGCGGTAGATACAATTGATTTTGTAACAGAAAATAATGTATGAGGAATTTGAGCAGAATACGGATATTGATATTTTTCATAAATAATTTCCTCGTCCTTCATAATAAGCAAACCGTGATTTTCAATATTATTTTCAATAAGCTTATTATAAAAATCATTTATGCATTTAAGGGATAGCTTTGTTTTTTCCATATTCTCACCTGCTTTTCATTATTAATTACATTTTAAAAGGCGTATAGCTCTGTTTTTTCTGCATCTCTGTACTCATGCTTTTCATAGTAACCTATTAAATCACCATAATCATTACGCAGAGCAATCATATAAACATCTTTATTCTCTTTATCATTACGTGAAGTAAAAACCTTGTTGTTTTCTTTACTTTCTTTAAACCAATCTAAAACCTTATCTATCATTTTATTTGCATATTCGTTATGACAGTCTTTTATGCTTTCGCCTGTTAAATCCACACCGTAACGCTTAATTGATGAGGAGTTCATATAAATCACCGTATGCTCTTTATCACAAATAACAACAGGAGCCTCATCCTGCTCCATAACACTTTTAAAAAAATCAAAAAGCTCCATCAAAATCTCTCCTGCAAACGTTTTTTTCATTATACCTTATATTTAATTTTTATTCAATAAAACTGTATTGCTTTTCGTATTAGGTATTGCTAAAATATTTATATAATGTTTTCAGGAGATATTTTTATGAAAATCACCATACTCAACAACAATAAAAACTCTACTGTTGAATTAACAGAAACAAAAATGGGCAATATTACTGAAATCACGATGGATTTAAGCTTTGAGGAAGAAGCTATCCCCCAAAGTCTTACTCTCAGATGGTATATTGAGGCTGATGACTGTGCTTTTACCTGGAATCCTTCTATGATGGATATTCACGGCCTTTATTTTGATTGGGGTAAAAAAACAATAAAATCACGTCTTGCATCATGGATGCCGTTGCAACAAATTATTTCAAGAGACGGGCGTAATAAGCTTACAATTTCCACATCAGACGTAGATACTCCAACAGAAATTGCAACAGGCATACGCGAAGAGGATGCAACAATAGAGTGTGACGTAACATTTTTCACCTTACCCACATCACCTACGAAGCACTACTCCGTTGTTTTGCGCCTTGATATGAATGATGCTGCTTACTATGACTGTATTTACGATAATGTTCGTTGGTGGGAAGAGGATTGCGGTTACAAAAGCGCCTTTGTGCCTGATAGTGCAAGACAGCCTATGGACTCTTTATGGTATAGCTTCCACCAGAATCTTGACAAGGATGAGATTTTAAAGGAATGTAAGGCCTCAAAAAAAATCGGTATGGAAACTGTTATTATTGATGACGGTTGGCAGACGGATGATAACAATCGCGGATATGCTTATTGCGGTGACTGGCTTGTCTCTGAAAACAAAATGGGTGATATGGCAAGTCTTACAGAGGAGATACATAAACTCGGCATGAAGGTTATGTTGTGGTACTCTGTTCCCTTTATGGGAATATACAGCGACAAATATGCAGAATTTAAAGACATGCTCCTTGACGGTTGCGGTGATGAAAAAACATTTTTTGCTCTTGACCCGCGTTACAAAAAGGTTCGTGATTATCTTTCATCAGTATACGTTAAAGCAGTTGAAGAGTGGCAACTTGACGGATTAAAGCTTGACTTTATTGACTCTTTTGTTTTAAAAGGTAAAGCACTTGAATATGATGAGAGAAGAGATTTTCAATCCCTTGAGGACGGCATACACGCTCTTATGACAGAGGTTAAAGAAAGGCTTACTTCAATAAATCCTGAAATTCTTATTGAATTCCGTCAATCATACGTTGGCCCTTCAATTCGTAAATACGGCAATATTTTAAGAGTTGGCGATTGTCCCTGTGATATACTCAAAAACAGATTCAATTCCATAAATCTCAGGCTTACCTCAGGCAAAACCGCCGTGCACTCTGATATGATAATGTGGAGTGTGCAGGATTCAGTAGAAAATGCCGCGCTTCAGTTTGCAAGCATACTTTACTCAGTACCGCAAATTTCTGTCAGAGTAGATAAATTACCCGAAGACCACTATAAAATGCTTAAATTTTATATTTCCTTCTGGAAGGAATGGCGTGAGGTTTTGCTTGACGGAAAGCTTACAGCAACTAACCCCGAAAGCGAATATAGCCTTGCTTGTTCAACCTATAAGGACACGGCAATTTTTACAGCCTTTAACGACACAGTTATTTCTGTTAAAACAGAAAATGCTATAGCCATAAACGCTTCTGCAAAAAAACACCTTATTATAAAAAATGCCGAAGGCTATTCTTACACAGTTCTTAACTGTATGGGAGAAGAACTTTTAAATGGTATAATTGAAAACAATCTTCAGGAAATACGCGTTCCCGTTGCAGGAATGATTATTTTAAAAGAATAACAAAATATTCCTGATAAAATAATTGCTTTTTCCCTTATAAGTGTTAAAATATATGTATGTTTTTTAGAAAGAAGGCGTTTTTGTGATTACTAAACAAGAATGGAAAAATATACGCGGTTCTTCACCTAAGCCTGACCAGATTATGCTTTCAATCAAAGGCGATGCCGCACACTCCGTAACTGTTCGTTGGAGAACAGATTTAACTGTCGAAAACGGCTACGTGCTTTATAGAGAGGTTGGTACAGATGCCTTTAAAAAAGCGTGTGCTGAGTTTACAACCTTTAATACCGATATGGATGACAGTAATTTCTTTTTTGCTGACGTTACTGACCTTAAAGCAAACACACTTTACGAATACTCCTGCGGTAATGATGAGGTAAGAAGTGAATTTTATAACTTTACAACCGCACAGGAAAATTGCGAAAAATTCTCTTTCCTTTGCATTTCCGATATTCAGGCAGGAGATGCAGAGCCTCCTGCGGATTATTCTGTTTTAAATGTTGTTCTTAAAAAGATTTTAGCAGACCATCCTGAAATAAAATTCATACTCACCGCAGGCGACAACACTAACTGCGGTCAGACAGACATCCAATGGACAGGTCTCTTTGAAGGTCTTCAGGGTATTATTGAATCCACTCCGATTATGTTTTGTATGGGTAACCATGACGATATGGGCTTCAGCAGTTACTTTACCAAAGAAAATAAATATTACTCAGAGCACGCAACCTATTTTACAAATCAGCTTTGGGGCTCCTATGAGCATAACGGTCCGAAGGATTGGATTGTTGCAAACTATGCTTTTGATTACGGTAATGCTCATTTCTGCATGACAGGTACAAGCGGTTACGAGGAAATGAATGCCTGGCTCCTTGAACAAGCAGAAAAAAGCAACAAAACCTGGAAATTTGCAACTCACCACTTCCCTGTTTGTTATTCAAGCCCTGATATGGAATGTGAAGATACATACCCAACCATGCGTGACGGCATGGATAAATTTGACATTGTCCTTTCAGGTCACGAGCATTCCTTTGCACGTTCATATCCTCGTCGTGGCGAAGGTCTTTTCAATAAACCGTCACAAGGCTCAATACACTATAATTTAGGTTCAAGCCACAGAAACGGTCCCGGTTGCAGAGTTGTTCCAAAGGTATGGAATGCCAAAACATATAACCATGAAGAAGAGCTTTCAATGTTCTCTATTATTGACATTGACGGCGAAAAATGCACACTCACAGCATACGTTGAAGACGGCAGAACAATTGACTACTGTGTTATTGATAAAAAAGAAGATTCCATTTTCCCGCCGGAATGTGCACCTGTATACAACAGAACAAGAATCAAATTCAAGGGCTATGATTTAGGTCTTTGCTCCGAGGCGACTCTTCCACAAAATATTGACGGCACATTTTATATTGCAATAGGTCAGCTTATTAACTTTATTGGTGGCGACGTTGAAAGAACAACGGGTAAAATTAAAGTAGGCGTTTACGGAAGAACTGCAGAATTCACAGAAAATTCCACAACAGTTGTTACAAACAACGGCTCCTATGAAATGTCAAAGCCCTGTCTCAGACTTAATGAAGGTCAGCTTTTTGTTCCTATGGATGATTTTGGCAAAAACCTTCGTATGCATTGCTTCTACTATGAACACAATAACTTTATTACGGTAGAAACTGAATCGCAAGACAGACCAATTCCTCACCAACCATAAAGAATTTATAATAATAAACCGTGATTACGATAACTCGTAATCACGGTCCTTTTATTTATTTTTACTATTGCATTTACCGCTACATTGTTTTGAATAAGGACAACCGATACAAGTTGCACCTTTTTTCTTTTCCCTGTACAGATAAATACAAGCTGCACCTACAATGCACAAAACAATTAAAACAATAATAACATTTTCCATAAATTATTTATTAACCTTCTGCCCTGCTTTTTTTGAAGCCTTAAGAGCATATTCTTCTTTAAGTTTTTTATTTGAATTAATAATAAGCCCTGTAATAATGCAAGCAAATGCAATTACTGCAACAAGTCCGCCGATTGCGCCACCTACGTTTAATGCTTCAGGAGCAGTAATAAGTGTACCTATTGTATATACAACGTAGCCTACTGTGAAGCCTGTACCAAGCTGAAGACCTATACCTGCAAAGAGCCACTTTTTACTTTTCATTTCTGCATTCATTGCGCCGATTGCCGCAAAGCAAGGAGGAGTATAAAGATTAAACATAAGGTATGCAAGAGCAGCAACTGCAGTCAAGCCACTCATTTGATTACTAACGGCACTACCTGCTACGCCCTCTGCTATTGTTAATTCATCAAGATTTATAAGATTTTCAAGACCAACAAAGCAAACTGCCAAGGTACCAACAACGTTTTCTTTTGCAATAAAGCCTGTAACTGCGGCAGCTGCAAGCTCCCATGATGCATAACCAACAATAGGGATAAGAATATATGAGAAAGGTCTTGCGATTGATGCAAGAATTGATGCATCTGCAGATTCTGCTACTGCAAAGCTCCAATCGAATGACTGCATAATCTGAACTACAGTATTGCAAACAAGAATAATTGTTGCAGCCTTTACAATATAAGCCCAACCACGGCTACACATTGATTTGAAAGCGCCCTTAAAGGATGGAACCTTATATTCAGGAAGCTCAATAATAAAGAAGGATTTTCTTGCCTTATAGCCTGTAACCTTATTTACAAGAAGTGCACCGAAGAAAATGAGTACAATACCCAAAAGGTATACAAGTGCACTTACCCAGCCTGCATTATCAAAGAATGCTCCTGCAAAAAGTGAAATAACAGGTATTTTTGCACCACATGGCATAAATGGTGAAAGCATTGCGGTCGCTCTTCTTTCGCGTTCATTACGTATTGTACGGCTTGCCATAATACCGGGAACTGCACAACCAACTGTAATTACGAAAGGAATAACAGATTTACCTGAAAGACCGACTTTTTTGAAAATAGGGTCAAGAACAACGGCAACACGTGACATATAACCACAATCTTCAAGAATGGCAATAAGGAAATACATTACCATAACAAGAGGAAGGAAACCAACAACTGCAACTACGCCACCTATAACACCATCAACAAGAAGTGCCTGAAGGAACGGATTTGCACCTTCAAGAAGTCCGCCTACCCAACCTTGAAAGGTTTCTAACAAGGTTACAAGACCCGGAATTGACTTACCGTTAGAAAATTCATAGCCTTCTGCAATCCAAGAACCGAGAGTTGTTTGAGAAATATAAAAAACAAGGAACATAACAACTGCAAATATGGGAATACCAAGCCATTTATTTGTAAGAACGGCATCAATTTTATCACCGAAATTTTTATCTTTAGTTAAAACCTTTCTTGTTTCAACATCTTTAACTACTTTATTTACAAACACGAAACGTTCACGGTCTGCTTTTACAACTGCTTCTTTATTAGTCAAGTCAATGTCGCCTTGTGTATACGGAGCAGCTTGTGTTTTGCCTGCACTTTCAACAACAGCGCTGATTACTGCTTTAAGTCCGTCTGAGGAAAGAGATACGGTTTTTACAACAGGACAACCTAATGTTTTTGATAATTTTTCAACGTCAATAACAGTTTCTTTCTTTTCGTTAATGTCACTTTTGTTAAGTGCAACAACAACCGGTATACCTAATTCAAGGAGCTGTGTTGTAAAGAAAAGACTACGGCTAAGATTTGTAGCATCCACAATATTAATAATAACATCAGGATTCTCTTTTTTTACATAAGAGCTTGTAATACTTTCTTCACTTGTAAACGGTGACATTGAGTATGCACCCGGAAGGTCAACTGCAACAAGCGTCTCGCTACCTGAATAAAAAGATTTTTTAATCTGATGCTCCTTTTTGTCTACCGTAACACCTGCCCAGTTACCTACCTTTTCGTTTCTGCCTGTAAGAGCATTATACATTGTAGTTTTACCTGAGTTAGGGTTACCTGTTAATGCAATTCTCATAAATCTTCCTCCTTGAACGTTTTCGAACCTTTTAGTTAGCCGTTGCTAACTCCTTACCAAAAAACAATCAGCATTGTCTGCTGATGCTTTAAACTATAATTGCTTCTGCCAGCTGATTATCAATATTATACCTACTATCTTTAATAGAAACAATGCAACCGCCTTTTATATGAGATACAACAGTAATGGCTTCACCACTGTAACAACCGAGAGAAAAAAGAAAAGCATCTAATTCTTCATCGTCCGTTTCAATTTCTTTGATTATGTATTCCTGTCCTTCTGCCGCTTGTGTTAAATACATTTCTGACCCACCGATACTGTTTTATTACAATTAGCATAGGCTAACTGCCAATCTCAAAATATAGTTAGCCTTTGCTAACTGATATGTATTATAAGCCTGTGTTATTAATTTGTCAATAATTTTTTGTGATTTTTTTGAAGAATATCCAATTTTTGTTTATATTGATTTTTATATACACTTATGATATTATAAATGTACTAGCAATTTGCACAAAAAATTTTTAGGAGCATTAATATGCCATTAAATGAATCAGGCGAGATGTATCTCGAATCTATATATGTTTTATGTAAAAAAAGCTCTGCCGTGCGCTCGATAGACGTGGCGGAATACAGAGATTTTTCTAAACCGAGTGTAAGCAGAGCAGTAGGCTTATTAAAAGAAAAAGAGCTTATTTCTGTTGATAAGGACGGTTACATTACCCTTACGCCTCAAGGTGAAACCTTGGCGCAGAATATTTTTGAACGCCACACCATAATAACAGAAATGCTTATAGCCTTAGGTGTTAACGAAACAACTGCGGAAGATGATGCTTGCCGTATTGAACACGTTATTAGTCCTGAATCCATTGATGCTATGAAAAAGTTTTTAAAAAAATAAACTGTAATATACAACCATCACTCTTAATATACTTTTATGAGTA
This sequence comes from Acutalibacteraceae bacterium, assembly GCA_045603625.1. Classification (GTDB taxonomy): domain Bacteria; phylum Bacillota; class Clostridia; order Oscillospirales; family Acutalibacteraceae; genus DTU089. Next base: position 16,056 of record JAZUMM010000091.1, read on the forward strand.
TGTTTTGGGCGGTGGTATTATTTTTTTATCTCCTTTAAATGCTACGACCATTTTTTTAATTTTATGTGTAATATTTGTTAATGGTCTTACCGACGCACCAAACTCAGTAGCTACCTGTATATCCACGCGTTGCCTTAAATTAAAAACTGCATTAATATTTTCTGCAATATTTAACTTTTTAGGCGTTCTTATTATGTGCCGTATTAATTCATCTGTACTGAATACCGTTATGAATATGGCAGATTTCGGCACAGATTCAAAAAAAGCGGCAATTGCACTTTCGGCATCCCTGTTTTCTATTGTTTTGTGGACGGTTATTGCCTGGTATTTTGGCATACCTACAAGCGAAAGTCACTCCTTAACCGCTTCACTCAGCGGAAGTGCCATAGCGCTAAGCGGAAGCTTTGGTGTAATTGACACAAGTCAATGGCTCAAAACAATTTACGGTCTTTTTACCTCTTGCGGATTAGGCTTTTTAGGCGGATTTTTGATATGCAAATCGGTAATTATGATTTTTAAAAACATAAAAAGAGAAACCGGGAACGTACTTTTTAAATATTTTCAGATTTTTGCCGCTTTTTTTATGAGCTTTATGCACGGTGCTCAGGATGGACAAAAATTTATCGCCGTGCTTGTTTTAAGCTTAAACAAACAATCTGCTCAAAGCACACCTACACCCATAATTCTGCTTTGCTCTTTAATTATGGCATTAGGAACCTTAACAGGCGGTAAAAAAATTATAAAAAGCGTTGGAATGGATATGTTGAAAACTCAAAAACACCAGGGTTTTTCCGCAGATTTTGCTGCAGCTATTTCATTACTTATCAGCACAATTCTCGGTTTTCCCGTATCCACAACCCACGCAAAAACAACTGCCGTAATGGCAACAGGCTTCGCGGTAAACAAGAAAAACCTGAATTTTTCAGTTATTAAAGAAATTGCTTTTACGTGGCTACTGACTTTTCCTTGCTGTGCAATTCTGGGATTCATTATGACAAGAATATTTTTTAAGATATTTTAAAAGGTGAAACGCAATACTGCGTTTCACCTTTTTTCACCATAAAATATTTCATCAAAATCTGTGTGTAAAATTTCTTTTATCAATAAAATTTCATCAGGATATAAATGCCGCTGTCCAACCTCAATCTTCGCTATTGCACTACGTGTTATGTCACATCCCATAACCTGAAGCTTTGCTGCAAGCTCATCTTGAGTCATGCCCTTTTTATCTCTTATGATTCGTATATTATTGCCAATATTCTTTTCAATTTCCTTGTTCATCGCAAACACCTTTTGCACTTATTTAAGAACAAATCTCTTGACAATATTATATGTAGCAACTAAAATAATATTGCACCCATACAGGTGCAATACAGCTTAATGAGAGGGAATTTTATGACAAACAAATTTTACGAAAAAACATGGTTCATTGTATTAATGGCTTTTATTTTTCCACCTGCGGCAATTATTTTGATGTGGATAAAAAAGGGAAAGCTAGAAAACATCATCAAATTATTATTAACAGCGGTACTTGGTGTATGGTCTTTTATATGGGGAATTTTTGCAATTGCATTTTTACTTGTTATAACCGGAAACACCGAAACAACTGAAATCACAACAGGAACACCTACTGAAATTATTTCTTCAACAGAAATTACAACTTCAGTAATTTCAGGGAACACAATACATAAACCTGAAAATTCAACAGAACCACAAACTATTAAAACCGAAATGAGCACAACAAAAGAAGTAACTACTAAAGAAACAAATACAACAACTACATCTGTTACTTCACAGTCATCACAAAAACCATCTTCTTCACAAACTATAACAAAACCAAACACTACTGTTACACCTACAAAACCAGTTACAACAGAAAAAGTAACAACACCACCTACTACAACTGAAAAAGAAACGGAAGAAGTTCAAGAAACTTATTATGTTTTAAATACCAGCACCCAAAAATTTCACATTCCAACTTGTCGAGACGTAAAAAAAATCAAACCCGAAAATTATGAAGAATGTTATAAAAGCAGGGACGATATCATCGCAGATAATTATTCACCTTGCGGACATTGTCATCCTTAATTATATTTAAATAACACATTATTATTTTTATCTGTTTAAAAATTCAGATTGTTGTTTTATAAAAATCTGGCATCTGGTAACTAATAACTGGCAACTAAAAAAGCACTTGCTCAAAATGAGCAAGTGCTTTTTATCATTCAATTATTCCGAAGAATCTGCCGAGCCAGTAAATAAGAAGATATGACATACCGTTATCACTTCTGTCAGGGCTACCGCCATCTATACCAAAAGGATTAATACCAAGCTTATTATAAGGTCTTTCATCCCATTCAAACGGTTTTTTTAGCTGAGGCTGGCCGCACCAGTAAATTGCCTCATCATCCATTTCGTAATCCTTACGCTTGCTGTTAATCATTGTGCAATTCTGAATCTCATAAGGATAATCCTTAAGATGCTTAACGCAAGCATCCACATCACAAGGTGAACCGGTAAATGCCTTGTATACAAAGGAATAATATGGATTATCTTCAATTTTTTCATATTCATAATGAGATGCAAGTCCCATTAAAAGATACTGCCTGATTGCAGAATCCTTTTCCAGCATAAGAAGAGTAATCATATTAAGCATTGCAAGATTATCATCAATATGGCAGGTGTGACCATCTGCACGCTTATGGAATGCAGCATTAATAAGAAAATGATGCTCCTTAATAAGCTCATTATACTTTTTAATATACCTTTCATTGCCTGACATATGGTAAGAAACCTTAAGGAAATTAAGCATTTCAAGAGAGTTTACGCCTTTTTCCCAAGTCCACATACTATCAGTATTAAGAGCATTTTCGTTCCAGCAAGCCCATGACGTTGGTTTGCCGTCACAATCAACAAGGTAGCCGTTATTATCAAGAATATGGTCTGTAATGTTACAAACAGCCCCTCTGATTTCTGCCTTTTCTTCTTCTGTTGCACACAATTCGTAATACATATAAAAACCAAAGTAATGACCTGTCATTTCGTCACTTGAGGTTTCACCCAGCCACTCATATGTGCCATCTGATGAACGGTGCCATTCTTCACCGATAATGCCTGTTTTATCTATACCCTTACCCCAATCCTCTTCATCAGGGAAACGTACTGCACGTGCAGTAAAGCCTTTAATTTCAGGTGCCCTTGTAAGGAAAAGCATTGCATCCTTTGAACGCCTTGCGGCTTTCAAAACCTCTTCATCCTTTGTAATTGAATAGCACATTGCAAGGGCTGCTATGTAGCTTTGTGTCCATAAGCCGTCGTTATCGGTAATATGAGATGTATCTGTACCGTCAAACCTACTTACCCATGTAACGTAGCCCTGCTTGCGAGGAAAATACTTTTCTGTTACCTCAAAGAAGTGCTGTGCTTTTTCCTGAAGTGTCATATCCTTTTCAAAAATTTTTACAATACCACCATCGGAAACTGTATAGCAACAACCATTTGAATATGTAACTGCAGTAACATCTGTGTTATAAGCATATCTTTTTGCAGGAAGATATTTTTTTCTGCCGTTTTTAATAATCATTGCGCCGGCATCTGTACCTAAAAGGAAGCTACCATCATCACAAACACAAATAGAAAGCACACCTTCTTCAGGTAAAGCAGAAATAAGCTGATGTGAATACCATCCGCTTTTGTAATCATAAACAAAAAGACCTTCCTTTGCACCTACAAGAAGGTAACCGTTGTTATCAAATTCCACACATTGAATATTGATTCTTGGCATTGTTGAATGGTCAGGGAAAATACATCTCCAAGTTCTACGTTTGCCCTCCATACGTTGAACGCAACGTGTATCTGCAACACAGAGTCTGTCACCCTTAACTGCAAGGTACATACCCTTTTGCTCAAAATTACCAAGATTAAAAAATTTCTCTTCATCATCTGTTTCCACAAAAACTGCAGTTTCTGTAAGAACGTAAAGCTTTTCGCTGAATTTTATATCTGTAACAGTATCATTAAACGTAAATAAAAGCTCTGTACCTTTACCGTTAAGAACATATACTGACTTTTCGTAAGCAAGTAACACTCTGCCCTTACCATCAAAATACACAAGGGAATACTGTCTTTCATCGTTATAATCCTGCCAGATACCATCCTTTAACCTTTTAAGCCCTGCATCTGTGCAAGCATAAATTTCATTCTCGTTTTTTATACAAACAGAATTAATTTTACAGTCAAGCGGAAACTTTTCCACCATTCTCTGTTTAAATGTACCTGTTTTTAAAATATCCATAATGCACCTCATTTATATAAAGCCGAAACAAAGTTTCGGCTTATTACAATAATTATATTTTAATTTTTTTGTTGATTTCAATCATTACCTCCGGAGTGATTTTAACAACCTCTCTATCGTAGGTAAGAAGACCGTTACATTCATCCTCAACGTCAGATACCTCTGTATAAATAAGTGCAGAAAGTCCTTTTTCTTTAATGCACTTTAAAAGGCGGTCTTCATAAAGGTGCCTTACGGCTTCATCATATTTTTCCTGAGAATAATATTTGCGGTAACCAAAGAATTTGTTTTTATTATAAGAGTGACCGTCTATTTTATAAGAATATCCGCCGAACTCTGTAAGCGCAATAGGACGGTTATCGTCTTTATCGTATTTCGGGAAAAGGAATGGTGTAAAATAAATGTGGAAACTGTTTGCATCACCTGCACCGTGGTCAACCCAACCGCTTGCATGGTCGATAAGCCTTGTCGGGTCTTTTTCGCGATAGAATTCGCAAGCCTTAACACTATCAAACTGACCCCACGCTTCATTAAACGGAGTCCACAAAGCAAGTGAAGTTACATTATAAAGCAAATCTATCATTTGCTCAGAATCCTCAAAATACTCTGCCCTGCCTGCAGGGTCCTTACGTGCAAAGTAACCGTAATGCTCTTTACCGTCTGAGATTTTACCCACGTGCTTATTATTGAAAATCATTGCAAGTGCAGGCATTGTACCAATGGCAAGGAAATTATATTCTCCGCCACCGTTAATCATATCCTGCCAGACAATCATACCAAGTCTGTCGCAATGATAATACCAACGAAGAGGTTCAATTTTAATGTGCTTTCTGAGTGTATTGAAGCCCAAATCCTTCATTGTCTGAATATCGTAAATAAGTGCTTCATCACTTGGTGCGGTATACATACCGTCACTCCAGTAGCCCTGGTCAAGAAGACCGTTAAAGAAATAAGGCTCATTATTAAGGAAATATCTGTTAAAGCCTTTGTCATCCTTACCTACGCTGAATTTACGCATACCAAAGTAACTGTCTACCTGATCAGCACCTGCAACAATTTTAAGGTCATAAAGCTTTGGATTTTCAGGACTCCAGCACTCATAATCAGTAAGCTTAAGTGTGCCCTTGCAGTTTTCCAGCTTAGCACCTGCCATAACCTCACCGTTATTAAGAGCAATAACTGCCATATCATCGTAAGCTGAGCCTGTATAATCAATTTCAATATTAAGCTCATCCCTGTCTATATCAGGTGTAAGCTTAATTGATTTAATGTAATTCTGAGGCACTTCTTCAATCCACACTGTTTGCCAGATACCTGACTGAGGTGTGTACCAGATACCGCCTCTTTTAAAGGTTTGCTTACCTCTTGCCTGTGTGCCTGTATTTGAAGGGTCTTTAACCTCAAGGCGCAAATCATTCTCACCGTCAAGCACATAAGCGGTAATATCAAAAGTAAAAGGAAGGTAACCGCCTTTATGCTCACCGATTTCTGTATTATTAAGTATTACCTTACATTCATAATCAACTGCACCAAAGTGAAGAAGAACCTTATGATTTGAACGTTTAAAATCAAAATATCTTTGATAATAAAGAATATCTGACGGTTCAACAAGCTTCTCAACTCCGCTGAGAATACACTCGGGACTGAAAGGAACTATTATTTTACCTTGGTAACCACCAAATTTTTTGTACTCATCATATATAGCATAATTCCACTCACCGTTAAGGTTAATAAAGCTATCGCGTCTGAGCTGTGGTCTGGGATAATCGTTTAAAGGTAACTCTTTATTAAGATTTTTACCCCATCTTGTATATAATCTTTCCATAAAACAATAACCTCTTTCAAAGTAGTTACAAAAATAATACCATATTTCCTTGTGTTTTTCAATATAATAAGTAATAAAGACTTTGCAATTTTATTATTGACTATTTTTGCAACAAATGGTATAATTGTAAAAAATTATGTTTAAAAGGTTGTGTAAAAATGGTAGGTTTAGAAAGATTTTTCTTTGAACTTATGTCACTTCTTATGTCATTCCTTGTTGGTATTGGCGCAATTGTTACCCCCGGTACAGATGACCTTATCACACAAATAAATGACGATGCAAATCTTAAATTTGTTGTTACAGGTGACCCTCAGGTATGTAGCTACAATCCATCACGTGAAGCAAATCTTATTGAAGCAAGCAAGGACCTTATGAATTCACAGATTACACTTGATGCTTTCATTATCGCAGGTGACATTGCTGAAAACGGTCTTCAATCAGAGTTTGACAGAGTTGCAGAAGATATCCGCGATATTCCTGCAAACAACTTCATTATGGTTGCCGGTAACCACGATATTCGTCTTCGTGAATATGAAGAATGTAAGAAAACAATTACAAACTTCATGAACCAATTCAATGATGAAGAAAATCACCAGACAGAGCTTCACTATGAATATGAAGTTAACGGTTACAAATTCTTAGTTATGGGTTCAGATGAAGCTAACTTTGAAGATGCTTATATAAGCGATGACCAGCTCCAGTGGCTCAATCTTTCACTTAAAGAAGCTACTGCAAACGGCGACCCTGTTTTTGTTGTTTGTCACTATCCTCTTGCAGAAGGTCACGGTCTTCCAAACACATGGGGTTCAGCAGACAACGCACCTACCGAAAATCTTCCTGAATATGAACGTAGAGACAACTACGATTTCACAGGCTCAATCGGTGAACAGAGCAACGAAATTTACGACATCCTTACATCATATAAAAACGTATTCTTTATTACAGGTCACCTTCATACAGGTTTCGGCTACTACACATATGAAACAATCAGCTCAGAAAACAACGTACAAGGTATAAACGTTCCATCTGTTGGTATTGACAACAAAGACGGCACATATAACAATCCTGGTACAGGCGTTTACGTTGAAGTAACTGATGATCAGGTTATCTTCTACGCAAGAGACTTTGCAGAAGGTAAATTCCTTACAACAGACGAATTTGCTGAAACAGTTAAGGTTTACGACCTTAAGTAATCAATGAATTTTACAAGCCTTGCTTTTGCAAGGCTTGTTTTTTTACTCTGAACATGCCTCTCGCATAATATAGTGCGGGAGGTATTTTTATGTTTAATGACTTAATAATTTTCGCATTTAGCTTATGGGGAATCATAGCATTATTGTTCACCTTTATTTTCAAAATGATTATTTGGCGTACAGAAAAATTCACGTTTACCTTAAACGTAAAAGACTGCGATAAAAGTATTTATGATAAAATTTATAACATACGCTCCTTTTGTGAATTCTGCGGTATAGAAAAAAAGAGCACCATAGTGATTGTAAACTACGGTGCTCCTGAATGGTTTTGTGAAAATATTTTAAGCTTTTACGAGAAATACGATTTTATAAAAATCATAAAACCCGAAGAAGTTAAAGAGTTGCAAACATAACTGCTTTGATAGTGTGCATTCTGTTTTCTGCTTCCTGGAACACAACAGATTGCTCACTTTCAAACACTTCATCTGTAACTTCCATAGAATCTCTGTTGAACTTTTCACACATACGTTTGCCGATTTCTGTCTTCTTGTCGTGATAAGAAGGAAGACAATGCATAAATATTGCTTTTTCGCCTGCATTATCCATTAATTTTCTGTTTACCTGATATGCAGATAAATCATTGATTCTTTCTGCCCAAACAAGCTCAGGCTCACCCATTGAAACCCAAATATCTGTGTAAATAACATCTGCATTTTGTGTTGCTTTTATAGGGTCCTCTTCAAATTTAAGAGTTGCGCCTGTTTCCTTAGCAATTTTTTTACATTCATCAACAAGTGCTGAGTCGGGGAAATATTTTTCAGGTGCGCAGGCAGTAAAGTTAAGACCCATTTTTGCACAGCCAACCATAAGAGAATTACCCATATTATATCTTGCATCACCCATATAAACAAAGTTAATACCCTTAAGCTTGCCGAAGCGCTCCTTTATTGTTAAAAAGTCAGCAAGAATCTGTGTGGGATGGAATTCGTTTGTAAGTCCGTTCCATACAGGTACACTTGAATACTTTGCAAGCTCTTCAACAATTTCCTGGCCGTGACCTCTGTACTCAATACCATCGTACATAGAGCTGAGAACCCTTGCAGTATCTGCAATACTTTCTTTTCTGCCGATTTGTGATGCTGCCGGGTCAAGATATGTAACACCCATACCCAAATCCCTTGCAGCAACCTCAAAGCTGCAACGTGTACGTGTGCTTGTTTTTTCAAAAATAAGAGCAATGTTTTTACCCTTTAATGTATCGTGAGGAACACCTGCTTTTTTCTTCTTTTTTAAATCTGCTGCGAGATTAATAAGATATTCAATTTCCTCAGTTGTAAAATCTAATAATTTTAAATAGTCGCGTCCTTTAAGATTCATATTTACCACCTCAAACACAAGCTTGTTTAATTACGTTAACCGCCTTTTCCAAATCCTCAAAAGAAATATTAAGCGGAGGAAGAAGACGGAGTTTAGTTTTTGCTTTTATCGGAAGAATGCCATTCTCCTGACAGTATTTCAAAACCTCGTTTACATCCTTTACAGTTTCAATTCCAAGCATAAGACCCATACCGCTTACAGATTTAACGCCTTCACACTCCGTTAATTGTGAAACTATATAATCGTGCTTACTTTCAACCTCGCTTAAAAACTTATCATCAAGGCGACTGATTATGTTGAATGCACCTGCAGTTGCAACAGGGTTACCGCCAAAGGTTGAACCGTGTGAACCCGGTGTGTAAACATCCTTTGTTTTTTCAAAAAACATTGTTGCACCTAACGGAAGACCGCCACCAAGACCCTTTGCAGTTGAAACAATATCAGGTGTAATGCCATATTTCATATAGCCGTAAAGTGCACCTGTTCTGCCGTTACCTGTCTGAACCTCGTCAACGATAAGAAGAACGTCATTTTCGTTACAGAGCTCCCAAAGTGCTTTTACATAATCCTCGGAAAGTGCCACAACGCCACCTTCACCCTGTACAACCTCAATCATAACCGCTGCAACCTTTTCATTGGTGATATACGCCTTAACCTGCTCAATATCACCTGCATCTGCATAAAGGAAGCCCTCGGTCAAGGGAAGAAAATCCTTATGAAAGGTCTCCTGACCAGTTGCGGCAAGAGTAGTGATTGTTCTACCGTGAAAGGAATTGTTTAACGTAACAATCTTATTATATTCAATACCCTTTTTCTCCGCGGCATATTTACGTGCCGCTTTTATTGCGCATTCATTTGCTTCCGCGCCAGAGTTTGAAAAGAAAACGTTACAAGCTCCTGTTTTTTCACAAAGTAACTCTGCAAGCTTAACACACGGAGAAGTGTAGTAAAGGTTAGAGGTGTGTTGAAGCTTTGTTAACTGTTCAGAGGTCGCTTTTACCCATTCCTCATCCCCTACACCAAAGATGCTTACACCGATACCTGTACCCATATCTATGTACTCTTTACCGTCACTATCATATAATTTACTGCCTTTACCGCTTACAATTTCTATAGGAAAACGAGCGTAAGTATTGGCAACGTATTTCGAATCTAATTCTTTAATATTCATTTTTACACGCCCTTAACCATTGTACCGGCACCCTCATCTGTAAGGAGTTCAAGAAGAACTGCGTGAGGAACCCTGCCGTCAAGAATTGTAACCTTATTAACACCCATTTCAATTGCATCGATACAGCATTGAACCTTGGGAATCATACCGCCTGAAATAACACCATCTGCAAAAAGCTGACGTGCTTCCTGAATGTTAACTCTTTTAATTATTGAATCCGGATCATTAACGTCGCGAAGTATACCCGGAATATCTGTCATGGTAATAAGGCGTTCTGCCTTAAGGGCACCTGCTATAAATGATGCCGCTGTATCTGCATTAATATTATATGCATTACCTTCGTTATCACAACCTACCGTAGAAACAACAGGTATATAATCCTTTTCAAGAAGGTCAAGAATTGGTTGAACATTTACCTTTGTTACTTCACCAACATAGCCAAGGCGTTCATCCTTAACCTCTGCCTCAATAAGATGAGCATCAATACCTGAAATACCAATAGCAGAGCCACCAAATTCACCAAGGATATTTACAAGGTGCTTGTTGATTTTACCTGCAAGAACCATCTGAACAATTTCTGCAGTTTCTTTATCGGTAACACGAAGACCATCTACAAAAACGCTCTCCTTACCTACTCTTTTAAGCATCTCTGAAATTTCAGGACCGCCACCGTGAACAAGAACAGGCTTAACACCGATAAGTGAAAGAAGAACAATATCCTCCATAACCTGCATTTTAAGCTCTTCGCTTATCATAGCGTTGCCGCCATATTTAATAACAATTATTTTGTTATGATATTTTTGAATATACGGAAGTGCCTGAGTAATGACCTGGGCACGTTGAAGATTTGTAAGATCCATTTTTACACCTCAGAATTAAGTTCTGTAATCGCCGTTGATTTTTACATATTCGTAAGTAAGGTCGCAGCCCCATGCAGTTGATGAAGCATTACCTGAATTAAGCTCGACATTAATTGTAATTTCTTTTTCAAGAAGAATCTCTTTTGCAATTTCTTCAGAAAAATCAATGCCTGCTCCATCCTTACAAACAGGAATCGTACCCTTGGCAGAGGTGAATGAAACATCCACCTTATTAACATCTACCTGTGCACCGCTGTAACCGATTGCACAAAGCACTCTGCCCCAGTTGGCATCTGCACCAAACATTGCCGCTTTTGTAAGAGAAGAGCAAATAACACTTTTTGCAACTGTTTTTGCAATCTGCTCGTTTTCTGCACCTGTAACCTTACACTCAAGAAGCTTTGTTGCGCCTTCACCGTCACCGGCAATCATTCTGCAAAGGTAAACAGTAACTGTATTAAGTGCCTGCATAAACACATCAAATTCCGCACCGTCTTCAGTTATTTCTTTATTACCTGCCATACCGTTTGCAAGTACTGTTACCATATCGTTTGTTGACGTATCACCGTCAACACTTACCATATTAAATGTATTTTGTATATCTGTTGAAAGGGCTTTTTGAAGCATAGAAGAAGAAATAGCACAGTCTGTTGTAATAAATACAAGCATTGTAGCCATATTAGGATGAATCATACCTGAGCCCTTTGCAATACCGCCGATTTTACATTCAACTCCACCAATCTCAAAGGAAACTGCAACCTCCTTTAAGACAGTATCGGTTGTCATAATACCTTCTGCGGCATCTCTACTGTTTGCACCTAAGGATGCTTTAAGATTTTCCATTGCATTTTCAATAGGTGTAATATCTAAAGGTTGGCCTATAACACCTGTTGAAGCAACAACAACATCCTCTGCACTTATATTCATTGCCTGAGCAGTAAGCTGTGCCATTTTCTGTGCGATTTCAATACCGTTTGCATTGCAAGTATTAGCGTTACCGCTATTACAAATTACCGCCTGAGCTTTACCGTCGCAAAGATTCATTTTTGTAACTGCAAGCGGTGCACCTTTAACAAGGTTAGTTGTATAAACTGCCGCTGCATTTGCTTTTTGCTCACTATAAATAAGTGATAAATCTCTTTTTGTTTTGTTTTTTCTTATACCGCAATGTACACCACCTGCAACAAAACCTTTTGCGGCACAAATACCGCCACTGATTATTTTCATACTTTTAACTCCAAATTATATTTCTAAACCCTTTGTATCTTCATTACCTAAAACAATGTTAAGACATTCAACTGCTGCACCTGAAGCACCTTTACCTAAATTATCGTAACGTGCAACAAGGATAATTCTGTCCTCATTTCCGTATACGGAAACAATCATTGAATCTTTACCTGAAAGAATTGCTGAAGAAAGGAAGCCCTCTTCACTATCATCGCAATACTTTACAAGGTCACTTGTATATTTAGATTTATAAATTTCTTTGATTTTTTCTATATCAAAGCCGTTTTTTAAATCACTTTTAAATACAGGCACCGTAACCTCCATACCTGAATAAAAGTTACCCACAACAGGACAAAAAGCCGGTGCAGTATTAAGACCTGCAATTTTCACCATTTCTTTTAAATGCTTGTGTGTTTGTGTAAGACCATACTGTCTCGGAGCACCTAAAAGCTCATCCGGTTCCTCTTCATATTCGGCAATCATTTTTTTACCGCCGCCACTATAACCGGTTAATGAAAAGCAAGAAAGATTTTCGCTACCGTCCAAAGCACCTGCTTCAACAAGAGGATACACAAGAGAAATAAAACCGCTTGCATGACAACCCGGAACAGCAATACGTTTTGAATTTTTTATTTTATTTCTGAATTTATCAGAAAGCTCAGGAAAGCCGTATGCCCAGCTATCAAGAGTACGGTGTGCAGTTGATGTATCAATAACAACTGTATTTTCATTTTCAATTAACGAAACAGATTCACGAGCCGCATCATCAGGAAGGCAAAGAAATGCAACATCTGCAGAATTCAAAGCCTCTTTACGAGCTTCAGGGTCTTTACGTTTTTCATCGCTGAGAGAAATAAGCTCAATGCCGTCAAAGCACTCTAGCCTCTCATATATTCTTAAACCGGTTGTACCGGCTTTGCCATCAATAAATACTTTCTT